>JAHIMN010000095.1 GCA_018896395.1 Verrucomicrobiota bacterium
ACCGACGACCAGGGGAAGCCCCCGCCACTCCGGATGGTCCAGCGCCTCAATGGCCGCATAGAATGCGTCCATATCCACATGCAGAATTGTTAAACAGGGTGGCATGCACTTCCCGAGCTTTGACAGGTCCTTAATTTTGACAGGCAGGACTCCAACTTACGCGCATGTTTCGTATCTTTCCCGGCTTCATAGGCAGACTTTTACGACAGAAGGCTTCGGATTACATCCAAAAAATTTAACAACCGGTACCAGTCAGTCGTCAAGGTCGTTCGATTTTACGGAAGACCGGTTGTTGCCCTGCGGATTCGCAGGCATAGATGGTGCGCTGGCCTGGGAGCTCCAGCGAGATGGCGACCGGCAACCCCCACTTGTTTCCGGTGATGACCCGGGTGTGTGATTTCCACGGTGTGCCACGCGTCCGGAACAAGTCAAAATAGGACAGCTTTCGGCCGGAGAACGCCAGTTGCAGTCGATGATCCTCCCGCCATGACATCTCCGGATAATCATTCAGGTCGGCAAGGGCGGTGGTCGCCGGCAGCTCGATATTTTTGTCGACCCCGCGAAACCGGCGCAGCGCCAGTTGAAGATGATGGCTAAACGTCATCATGGGAACTCCCCGGTATTGTCTCGGCATGCCCACCACGATGAATTCCTGTTCCGGTATGTTTGCCAGGTCCGTCAAGATCGCCTGTTCCGCTTCGCCGGCCCGTAAAAATGTGCGGGAGGAATCAACCGTTGTATAACCATACCAGGCACCGACGGTGAACAGGATGACCAGGGACACGTTTCGAGGTAACACCCGGAAGAGGCATGATGCCGCATAACCGAATCCGATTGCCGACATATACAGGTACCAATTGGCATACACGTTGATCACGGGAAGCAGGGGCATCATCATCAATCCCGCCACCATGATCAGGTCGCGTCCGCCGTCGCGCCAGCCGGCTTTCCACAGCACCACTGCAGCCCCGACCGGAACCATCAGCCCGGAAACAGCCAGCCAGGGATGGGCATACGTCCAGTACCAGGGAAACGGCACGGCAAGGGCATACACATATTTTGCCATTGATACGAAGGTCTGCATGCCCGGATTGAAATAATACCCGGTACGGGGACCGGCCGCCAGGTTGCCAATCAAGCAGGTCCGGACGGCCAGGACCAGGGCGGCCAGCAGGATCATTCCGCACCAGAGCCGGGCATCCTTCAGGAGCCGCCGATCCCGCCAGGAAACCAGCATCAGCAGTCCGGGCAGGACAAATCCGGTCTCCTTGGAGAGCACGGCCCCCAGGTAACACAACAAGATCAGCCAGTTACGCGGGCCCGGCCGGGTCAACCGCTGGTAGCAGAGCAAGGCCAGCAGGCAGAAAGACGTCGCCAGCACATCGCCGAGGGCGCTGACCCACAGAACCGTGACGTGGATGGCCGGGTGCAGGGCAAAGAGGATCGCACCGCCCGCCGAGGCCAGGCGTCCGGCACCGGCCCCCAGCAGCACCTGTCGCAGCATCAACACGGTAATCCCGTGCAGTATCAGGATAAACAACCGAAGGGGAACCGCCGATGAGCCCTCGTTGAAAAGATAGAAGGTGGTATTGGCCAGAGGACGGTAGCAGTGATCGGGCATCTCGCCGGTCAAAGCGCCTTTCCAGATGTTATTCAGCACGTTGGGGCGGTGTTCCGACAGCAGGTCAAGATGAACAAAATCATCACCATGAAACCAGGCCGGCAGGGAAGGTGCATAGCATGCCGCGACAACCAGGATGATCCAAACGAGATCGAGGCCGATCCAGCGATCCGGGCGCGGTCGTTGCAAACGATCAGAATTTTCTGTAGGAAGCCTCAGGGTCAGCCCTCGAATTAATACTTAATATCTGACACACCATCCGGCAGGACACGCCGCATTTTTTCCGGCAATTATTTTTCAGCACGGAGTCCAAAGGAACCGGGCCAGAGATGTGCGGACGTATTCGCCGGTCGCATGGCTCGGTAGTTTCTGCGCCGTCTACTTCTTAATGGCGCGGCGCAGTAACTATAGCGGCGGCTGGAGCGCCTGATGCCACGCGCCTTACAGCGACGAGATGAACTGCTGGTATTGTTTTGATGAAAGATCCATGACTACACCAGCATCGAAAATCGTATAAAAGGCCGGATCCGTCTTGCCGTCGCCGTCAAAGTCGCCGCCCAGCACCAGTGTACCCTGGCCGCCGAATGCCAACAAGGTCGCGATCGCATAATCATTGTTGGACATCATGGCATACCAGTCGCCGGTGGCGGTATCCACCACGGCGGGATCGGCCTTGCCGTCGCCATCATAGTCACCCGTGACCGGGAGATAACCAGGCCCGCCGAATCCGGTGGCGGTTTCCGTTGCATACCCGCTTCCGGAGAACTTGACCTGCCATTCACCGGTGGCGCTGTTATACAAGGCAGGATCAGCCAGGCCATCGCCGTCGAAATCCGCGGGCACGGGCCATAAACCTGCACCGCCAAATTCCGCGAGTGTAGCCGTGACATCCGGCGTGGCGGACAGGCGGACCGACCATGTCCCGGTATCCGGCTGATAGATAGCCGGATCGAGTTTGCGGTCGCCATCATAGTCCGCGACCGCAGCGTAACACGCCGCGCCGCCGAATCCGGTCAGCGAAACAACGGCGTATTCCAGGGAAGATAACTGGGCCTGCCAGTCACCGGTGGCACCGTTGTACACGGCGGGATCGGCCTTGCCGTCGCCATCGTAGTCGCCGGGCACGGCCGTGCATTCAACCTGCCCGAAGTTCGTGAGAGAGAAGAGGTTAGAATCGCTCCCGGAAAGCCGTGTCCGCCAGGTCCCCGTGCGGGGCTGGAAGACGGTCAGATCAGTGGTGCCGTCGCCGTCGAAATCCGCGGAAACGTCGGTGACGGTATCCGGGATGGTCCGCCAGATACTGCGTCCGAAGGTGGCGGCCATCAGGTAGCGCGTCCGGATATTGTATTCCAGGTCCATCACCGCCACGGCCGGCATACCGGCGCTGTAGTCAGCCCAGTTCGTGCCGCCGTTGGTGGTGACCAGCAGGTTATCATCCGTGCCGATCCATAGCCGGTTCTCGTTGAGCGGGTCGACCGCCAGGGCGGCCACCGGCAGGTCGAACCCGTTGGTACGGGTCAGGTTACCGCTGAGATTACTCCAGGTTTGACCGCGATCCGTGCTCTTGAAAACGTGACCGGCATGGCCGTTGCCGCCGTTGGTCACGTTGAGCGAGTTGGTGTCGTAGCCGCTGAGGGTGATGTAGACCGTGTCCCGGACGTTCGGGGAAGCCTTGATTTTGGATACCCACCGGTTGGGCAGATTGGCGCCGGTGACGTCCGTTGCCTGCCGGGTGTGCGTATCCACGTAATAAATCCGCCCGGCGCTTGTGCCGAGCCAGACGGTATTTGTATCGTGCGGGCTCACATCCAGGGCGGTGAGTTCGCCGGCCAGGGCTTGCGAGTTGAGCGGCCCGGACCAGGTATCGCCCCGGTTCGTGGAGCCGTACAGGCCCGAGGTGCTGACCACGTAGATATTCGTGGGGTTCACCGGGTCGATGGCCATGAGCGTAACGAACGGCAGATCGGTGTCGCTGCCAATCCGGGAATCGAACAGGAGGGTCCAGTCTTCGGCGAGGTTCGAGCCGCCGTTGTCGGCCCGGTATAGCGAATATTGCATGCCGATGTAGACGGTGAGCGGGTTGAGCGGATCGAATTTGCCGATGGTGCCATCGCCGCCGGCCCAGTCCCAGGCGGTCCAGTATGTGCCGTTCCAGCACGCATTGGCGTTATCCTGCATGCCGCCCTGGATCACGCGCGGGTCGTTGGGATGTGAGCCGAACTGGAAAAACTGCAGGGTGCCGAGACCATTATTCAGGTCTGCCCAGTTGTAATCGGTGAAGCTGTTGGTGCCGGTACCGGTGAGCGTGACGCGGGACAGGCCACCGTCCTGGGCAACGTATATGCGGTCCGCGGACCAGTCATAGGCGGCGGCGTGGACATCAGGATGGGTCATCTTGTTGGTCAGGATTTCGGTGTAGGTGTAGAGGGGCAGCCCGTTCCACAGGTTGGTGGTGAGGACATAGGTGATGGCGGCCGGCGTGGTATCCACCCAGTTCGAGCCGCCATCCACAGTGCGGAAGACGACGCCGTGCCAGGGAGTCTGGAGGTAGCGGACCGGGTTACTGATGGGGTCGGGCCAGGGCGAGGCGTAATTACAGTTGCCGCCCAAGATCACGTCGTCCGGATTCGCCGGATTCACCTCAACGGTATTGTCGTATAGCGCGTCCTCGTAACTATCGTCAAAGATGTCGCAATACGCCGGGACGCCCTCGTTGTACCAGTCGCCCATCCAGGTCCAGGCCTGGCCGCCGTTCGTGCTTTTGAACAGAACCGCCATGGGATAATCGAAATCGATCGCCGGATCATACAGGCCGTTGGTGTTGACATCCAGCAGCAGCACCGTGCCACACCCGGCGTAGAGCGTGACCGAGTTGAGATTCGTGGTCAGCGTGCCGCCAGCCTGGGCCAGGCCCAGCTCGATGCGGTTGAGTTCCGGCGTGGTGATCATTCGTGCCAGGACGAGGTAGTTGCTGAAGGTGGCCGAATTGCCGTCAAAGTAGCTGAACCGGGACACGTTGGTGGGGAAGTTTGCGCCGATGGCGGCGCCGCCGCCGGGGTTTTTTACAGGCGTGATGCGCAGCCAGGTTTCACCGCCATCCGTGGAGCGCCAGATGCCGCCGGAATACTCGGTGGCGAACAGGAACGCGGGATTGGCGCGGTAGAGTTCCAAGTCCATGAACCCGACCCCGGAACTGAGATAGGGATCATGGGCCGGAAACGCGTAATCCCGGTAATCGGTGGCGGTCTGCACGCAGCGCCAGGTCTGGCCGCCATCCGTGGATTTAAAGATACCCGTGCGGCTCGTTGGCGGCGGCTGGAACACGTTCACGCGGTCCGGCAGCACGTCGGCCACGGTCACGACCAGCTCGTCCGCGTTGGTCGGGTTCACTTGCAGGCCGCTGATGGAGAGATAGCGGAAGTCCCAGTCGGCGCCAGTGTTCGGCAGCGCCGTCCAGGTGCTCCCGGCGTCCACGGATTTGTAAACGCCCATTCCGAAGATGCTGGTCTTGGAATGCGGCTCGCCCGAACCGGCATAGACGATGTTCGAATTGGAGGGCGCAAACCGGATGACCTTGATCGCCAGGGACGGCATGGTGTCGGCCACCGGCGTGAAAGCCTGGCCGCTATTAGTGGAACGCCAGATGCCGCCCTGGGCGGTGCCGAGCAGCAGCGTGTCCGGGTCGAGCGGATGCACGGCGATGGCCGTGGCGCGGCCGCTGTAGGTGCTGCCGGTGCCGGTCATCGTGCAGTTCAGGATGGGCGCCGGCCCGATCGCTTCCCAGGTTGTATCGTTGTTGGTGGCCGACACGACGCCGGCCTTTGCCATGGAACGCAGTGACAGGCCCTGCCCGACAGGCACACTGGCAGCCGGCAATGCGCGTTGCCGCCAGAACCAGTCGCCGGCGGCGTCAGGTGCCGCAAGGGATGTGGCGACCAGCCCCGCGCTGATGAAGACACCCAGGCACCCAACCGACAACCATCGGCGGCGACAGTCCTTTCGGGAATCCAAGGAAGCGGTCGAATTACTGGCATGGCTAATCGATGTCATGGGGCCCCCTTTCCAGGTCCATGATGGAATCAACGCAGTACGTCTCATATTCGGTATATTGTGCTTAAATATCCCTTAATCGCAACTGTAAAATACGAGTGTATAATAATTGCTGTCCAAAATAAATCCGGTAATCCATGGACTTAGATAAGGGGGGGTATGGTTTCGCCGTCCCCGCATCAAAAGGGTTGAGATAATCACCTGGATTGCTTAAGCCTGCACGCGGCGGGTCAGACCAGGGAGGGCAGAACGCCATCTCCCCGATATCAAGACAACGTGATGTGGAATTGGCATTACCAGTTGAACATCGCTTCCACCGTCTGACCGGCGGACACCTCCGCCGGGGCCGCCAATTGCAAGCGTGCTTCCCGGCCGTTCCGCTGCAGGGTCGCTTTGACCGGACGGCCGGCAACCAGAAGTTCGCCCCTGGCCTGACTGGCAGCCTCCGGCAGTTCGAAGACCAGTTCGTGCAATCGGTGCCGGCCATAACGGACCTCGATCCGCTCCACCTGTTGACTGCCGCGGCGGTTCTGGACAAACAAGCCCCAGCCTTCCGGCGCCGTATAAAAGGAACGATGCGCCGCCGGCTGCCAGCGCGGTTTAAACCCGAGGATGCCCTTCGGCCCCTCCAGCACTAATCCCTGGCTGGTAATCAGCAGCCCCCAGGAACTCATGGCCCGGGCATAGAATTTACCGCATTCCAACTCGTTGAAAGGATTGCCGCCCGGACCGGAATTCAGCCCCGGCCGCAGCCGGCCGTCGTACCGGCTGCGGGCCATCTTCACGATGCGGCGCGCCTCATCCATCATTCCCTCGCAGATCATGGCCCCGGCCGTCGAATACTCGATCCCGGTCCACACCTCGTCGGCATAAATGGTGAACGATTGCGGGCGATCGTTTTTCGGCCAGGTGCACATGAGCAGACCGCCTTCGTCATCCGGGATATAGCGCCGTGGCTTCTGCTCGAAACCGGCGAAAGTGGTCCGGAAGTTTTCCTTCATGACCGTTTCCATCGCTTTTTTAATCCGTTCCGGCGGATAGAGATAACCAAGGTTCAACTGGTGCGCCCACCACTGCCCGAGCAACTGGTCGGCATGGCAGCCGTTGTTGTAGTCGCTGCCCCCCGGCACTTCGGGGATCTGGAAGTAATACTCGCCGTTCCACAGCCGTTCGTTCTGGTTTTTCATCCCCGCCTCGCGGATGGTTTGCCAACGGGCGGCGCTGTCGCCATCTTTCATCACCAGTGCCATCCGCTCAGCCGCCGCCAGCGCGGAAAGGTATTGGGAGCCGATGAAGGTGTTGGCGCCGGAGACGTTGCAGTCATACGTATTCGCCTGTTGCCCCATGGTGACGCCGTCATGGTCCGGATCGAATTTGGCGATCATCCAGTCCACCGCCTTTTTCACGCCCGGCCAGACCTGTTCCAGAAACTTCGTGTCCGCAGATAACTGATACTCCCGGAGGGCCGCTTCGATGGAGCCGCAGTGGCCGTCGATGAATGCCCTGCAGGGTTCGTGCTGGCGGTGGGAGGTTTCGCCGTCGGGATGCAGGTACGTGATGAAATCGGAGACGCGCATGTTCCGCCCGATTTCGGGAAAGAGCCGGGCATGGCTCTGGGCATAGTTCCAGACGTGGGAGCAGTTGAGCGGGCAGCAGCCGTAGCAGCCTTCATAACCGCCAAAATAGCCATCCTCGGAACGGAAACAGGTCGGCCCGCGCACGATCACGCTCTGCGAGGTCATGGCATCGAGGAATTCCTCCGGCAGGTTGGACTGATACAGCGTGTCGTGATAAAGTCGGGTCTGCTCCCACAGCCGACCAAGGTTGGCGGCGAGATAACGGGCGACGCCGGCGGCATCCGGCCATTGACCGCAATAGTAATTCCCCGCATGCCCGAAGCGCTGGACATTCGGGAAATGCCAGGCAATGGCAAAGGTCACGGTCCGCGACTGCCCGGGGGCCAGGGTGAACGGCACGGCAAGCGCGGCGTTGAGCGTTTCGCCGGGCTTGACCGTGACCATCGCATCAGCCGACGCCGCGGCGGCCGCCGGATTATCGAGGAATGCGGTCAGCGTCTTGGCGTCGTTCCAGCGCGGCAGTGCGCAGCCATCGCCGTCAAGCACAGCCAGGACCAGACTGCCCCAGCCCGGCGCGCCGGGCGTCAGCCGTTCCCCGGCCCGCAGTTTGATCCCGCCCATTTTCGCCAGCCAGGCGGCGCCCCATGCCCACGGCAGGTCCGGCGCAAGCGCCAGCAGCACCCGGCCTTTCTCGAGCGGGCCGTCAATCAGGAGCGGCTCCCCGGCCGGCGTCGCGGCCAGGACGCGATAACCTTCTGCAGGATGAAACTCCTTCAGACGGGTCAAACTGCTGACCGGCCAGTCGCCAACCGCCGCCGGGAGCAATGTGTTTCTGTCACCGGTAAGCGCGGCCTTGACCGGGGCCGGCAGCGTCGCGGCTTCCGCGCCAGTGCAGGTCAGGTTGGTCAAGGCCTGCGACAGACGGTTGGCGTCGCGGGCAAGTTTCATCACGGTCTCGGGCGACTGATCGGCAAACATGACCTGGTCCACATTGACGTGCCCCCAACTGCCGGAATTCCGGTCCACGATTTCGAGCACACCTTCCTTGCCGGCCAGGTCGGCAACATCCCAAATCACCGGCTGTAGTTCCTCGACGTTACGGCCGGTGGCCGAGCGGACCAGGCGTCCGTCGCCGTACAGATTGAAGCAGGTTTCGCCGACCGGGACATCGGTGAACAGAATCCGATCCGCGTTGATATGGCCCCAGCTTCCCGAACTTTTATCGACAATTTCGATGACTGCTTCCTTGCCCTTCAGGTCCGATACGTCCCAGACTGCTTGTTCGAGCGTTTCGCGGTTTCTCCCGATGGCCGTGCGCACCACCTGACCGCCCACGCGCAGGTTGATGTAGGTTTTCTCCGGATCCGCGCCGCCGCCGACTAAAAAGCAGATGAATTTATTTTCGAGTATGAACGGCATCGAGGTGGCGGTGCCCTGGGGTAAGTCGCCGCCGTTGGCAAAGGTATTGATCAAAAACTTGCCTTCAAACCCGCTCACCGGATTCTGCCCCGGCGCGGTGCCGGTGGACGGGGAATTACTGAAGGCCGTGCCGGTGATGGTCCAGCCGGTGTAATCGCCTTTCTCGAAATCGGCGAAGATCACTGGCGACGGGTTCTTGTCGCCGGGCAACAGGGGATTGGGGTTATTCCCGCCGCCGATCAGGAACCCGATGTATTTTTTTTCGATTTTGAACGGCTTGGAACGCGCCGTGCCCTGCGGTTGGTCTCTGCCGTTGGCATACGTGTTGACCAGGCGCCGGCCGGCAAATCCGTACACCGGCTGCTGCGCGCTGGCGGTGCCGGTTGAGGGGGCTTTGCCGAAGCCCTGGCCGGTAATCGTCCAGCCGGCATAATCGTCCCGCTCGAAATCTTCGAATACCGCGACGTCCGGCGGCAGTTTCCCGGCGGCCGAGCGCAGCAGTGCCAGGGTATTGAAAAAGTCCGGCTGGATGTTCCCTACCACCGCCGCCCCACCCTCTTCCGCAATGCGGTTCAGCGGCATCGTGGCCAGGCAGTTCAAGGTCGGGGTCTGCGCCAGCCACTGGATTTGCGGTCCCGGCACTTCCGCGCCCTGCGCCTTTCGCACTTTGACATGGCAGGTCGGCACCGGGTCGTCCGCCTTGTCCAGGCTGACGGCGCAGAGCGGCCCTTCACGCATCACGCGATTGCGGTCGCCTTTGGCGTTGCGCAGGGTGCCGAGCAGGGTCACCTTGGCCGGTTCTTTGCCGGAATTCTGCACCGTCCAACGGAAAATCGCGCAGGGCAGCGAGGAATCGTCCGTGTTCAGCGGGATCATCGGG
Organism: Verrucomicrobiota bacterium; assembly: GCA_018896395.1. GTDB lineage: Bacteria > Verrucomicrobiota > Kiritimatiellia > JAAZAB01 > JAAZAB01 > VSJD01. Next base: position 9,548 of record JAHIMN010000095.1, read on the forward strand.
TTGAACGCCTCGAGGCGAACCGTGACCGGCAGTTGCGGGTCCGTAAAGTTCAGCCGCGCCATCGGATACCCACCTTCATAAGTCAGCGCCGGTACCGGCATCAGGTTTTGTTCCGGCATGGTTTCGAGCACCCGGACCACCGGCGCACCGCCTGCCGGTTGTACCCGCACCGCGAAAAAGCTGTCGGGCACCCGCAATTCGTCAAAATTATTAAAAATTTGCCAGACCTGCAACCGACCGGCACCGTCCAGCCAGATGGTGCCGGTGCCGATACCGCCGATGGGCATGGCCACCGCCTCGAGATTTTTGCCCTGATAAATCCGCGGCGGGGTCAGCGGATACTCCGGCACCACTCCGGCCGGCTCTGCCACCGCCAGCAATCCGCAGACCATCGCCGCCACTCCGGACAACACATGACGCAGCCATCGGCGCTTCAGCATCGGCTTATCCTCCTCTGCAATTTTTTAACAGGACGTATAGGAGCTACAGGACTATAGTATTCCGGCGTCCGCATCACTTCAGCCACTCGCCGCCCTTGTCCACGGTTTCCGCGGTAAAGACCCGGGACGGCAGGACGATCTCTTTCTCGATCTTTTCCCCATTCAGGATTTTCAGGCCGTTCTCGATGGCTTCCCGGCCACCGGTGGGATATTCGAAGCTGGCGGTAAGGATGCCCTGCTTCACATAAGCCTGGCCTTCCTGCGGCAGGGCGTCAATGCCGACAAAGAGGATGTTCTTCTCCCGGCCCGCGGCCTTGGCCGCCAGCCAGGCGCCGTGCGCCCCGGGGTCGTTGTGGGCATACACCAGGCTGATGTCGCTGAAACGGGACAGCGCGGACTCCATTTCCTTCCGGGCGTTCGGCTCGAGCCATTTCATGTCCACGTCAAAAATGACCTTGAGATCGGAGCCCTTGATCCCCTCGCGGAAACCGGAGTTCCGGTCCTGGCCGGGCGTCGAGGTCATCAGCCCCTTCAGCTCGACGATCGTGCCCTTGCCGCCGAGCTTCTGGACGATCCAGCGGCCGGCCGCCTGCCCGATTTTCTTGTTGTCGGCGCCGATAAAGCATGTGTACTTGTCGCCCACCACCCGGCGGTCGAGCACAATCACCGGGATACCGGCATGCATGGCAGCCACGACCGGCGGCGTCAGCGGCTGCGCCTCCTTCGGGGAGATGATGATCAGGTCCACATTAGCGGCGACAAACTCTTCGACATGGGCCCGCTGCTTGAGCGTGTCGTTCTGGGCGTCCTTGAAAATCACATGCAGTTCCGGATGTGCTTCGGCGGCTTTTTTCACGTCGGCGTTCATTTGTACCCGCCAGGGTTCACCGAGATTGCATTGGCTCATGCCGATGGTCCATTTCTTCGCCGGATTTGCGGACTCCGCGGAAACCGGCTGCAGCATTCCGGCCACCGCCAGAACGGCCGCAGCTTTGACCATGGTTGAAAGAACGGATTGCATCATGGCTCCCTTTCCTTTGATTTAAGTCACCTTGTTCACGACCAATTACAGCCATTGCCGGACGATTGGACAAATCACTTCCGCATCCGCTGGAAGAGCACGGCGCCGACGATAATCACGCCGGTGAGCATCAGACGCGCGGCTTCGCCGACCGCGTTGATACTGAGGATTTTCTCCAGGTACCCGATGGTCAAGGCGCCCAGCAGAGTGAGCCCGATCCCGCCGCGGCCGCCGGCCAAGCTGGTGCCGCCGATCACGACGATGGCGATCGCGGTCAATTCATAGGAGACGCCGGCCTCGGGATCACCCTGCAGTTCCTGGGCGGCCTGGCAGATCCCGGCCACAGCGCAGAACAGGCCGCTGAGGCCGTAAGCGAGCAATTTCATCGCCCATACCGGAATACCGGAAAGCCGGGCTGCCTCTTCGTTGCCGCCGATGGCATACATGAACCGGCCCCAGCGCAGTTTCGTCAGGATGATCCAGCAAACCATGATTGAGATGAGAAAAATCACCGTCACCACCGCCAGGTTCCCGTGCAGGATTTTCGCGCCCAATTGGTCAAACACCGCCGGCACCGGTACGTTCATGAAATCGCCATTGGCCTTCTGGATTACGGTCGAGATTTTCTGTCCGCCGGAAATCCACTTGGCCAGGCCGCGGGCAAACACCATCATGGCGAGAGTGGCAATGAACGGCTGCACCCGGAAGCGGGCGATCAGACCACCGGCCGCCAGACCGCAGACGGCGCCAGCCATGAGGGTGGCGGGTATCGCCATCCAGGGCGGCCACCCCTGGCGAATCGCCAGCAGGGAAAAAAGCACCGCACTCAAGCCCAGGATACTGCCCACGCCCAAGTCGATCCCGCCGATGATGATCACCATGGTCATGCCGCAGGCCAGAATCCCGTAAACCGAGATAGCCCGGTACATGTCGCTGTGCGTGCCCCACTTGAAGAACGCCCCGTCGGCGTTGAAGATGAACCCGAGCAGCAGCACCAGCGCCAGCGCGGCCATAGCCCGGGCAAACGGATGACGAAACCAGCTTTTCATGTTCTACTCCCCCATCGCGGCATGGGCAATCTTCTCCGGGGTCGCTACGGTCCGATCGAACTCCGCGACGATCCGGCCCCGGTGCATCACCAGGATCCGGTCGGCGAGCGCCAGCAGTTCCGGCATCTCGGAGGTGATCAGGAGAATGCTGATCCCCGTCGCGGTCAGGCGATTCATCAGTTCATAAATCTCGTGCTTGGCGCCAATGTCCACCCCGCGGGTCGGTTCATCCAGGAGCAATACTTTCGGCGCGGTTTCCAGCCACTTGGCAAGGACCACCTTCTGCTGGTTGCCGCCGGAGAGTTCGCCCACCTCCTGGTCCAGGGACGCCACCCGGATGTTGAGCGCATCCCGCTGGGTGGCGGCCGCCTCCTGCTCCGACTTGGGCCGGAGCCAACCCCGCGGTGAAAACTTTTTCAGCGCCGCCAGGGTGATGTTACGGGCCGTGCTCAGCGCCGGCACCAGGCCGTTGCCTTTCCGGTCGTTGGTCAGCAGCGCCACACCATGACGCAGGGAGTAGGCAGGCGACACACTGCGGAACGGCCGGCCGTCCAGCATGACACTGTCGCCAACCTCGTCGCCGCAGGCGCCGAAGAGACCGTGAAACAGTTCGCTGTTGCCCGACCCCTGCAATCCGGCAAAGCCGAGAATCTCGCCGGCGGCGACGCGAAAGGTCACACCCGCACCGACATTATTGCGGCTCCCGGCCGGGTTCGGCAGCGGAAAACCGGTAACTTCGAGCCGCGTCGCCCCCGGTGACGCCCGGCGCGGGGGAAACTGCTGGTCCAGTTTCCGTCCCACCAGCCAGCGGATAAACTCCTCCTCGGGCAGGTCAGGCAACCGCGCGGTATTGATGAAACGTCCGTCCCGCAGCACGGTGGCACGGTCGCCGAGCCGGTAGATTTCCTCCATTTTGTGGCTGATGTAGATAATCCCCCGGCCCTGCGCCTTGAGCCGGGCGATCAGCGTAAAGAGCCGTTCGGCTTCCGGCCCATTCAGGGTCGCGGTAGGTTCGTCCATGATGATGACCTCGGCGGCAAAGGTCAATGCCTTGGCGATCCCGATCATCTGGCGAATGGCTACTGAAAAATCACCGGCCGGTTGACGCTCATCCAGGTCAAGCCCGAGCTGGTCCAGGATTTCGCGGGCTTTGGTGCGCTGGCCGGAGCGATCCAGCCAGCCGCCCCGGCGCACCGGTTCACGGCCCAGGAAAATATTGTCCACCACCGACAGGTCCGGGATCAGCGCTATCTCCTGGTGGATCACGGCAATGCCATGACGGAAGGCGTCGTGCGGCGACTTGAAGCGCACCGGTCGGCCGGCCAGCCGAATTTCACCTTCATAATCCGGATACACCCCGCAGAGGATTTTCATCAGCGTGCTCTTGCCCGCCCCGTTCTCCCCGGCGAGCACATGCACCTCGCCGGGGGAGAGTTCGAAGCGGACATCTTCGAGCACGCGGACACCGGCAAAGGTCTTGCCGATGCCGCTCATCTCCACCAGCGGCATCTCCGCGGCCGGCGGAATTGAATTCGAATTGGCTTCCAAACAGGGCATGTGTCGTCGATCTCAGTTATGACAGCAGCACGATTCTGACACTTCCCAGATTCTGCTGAGGCGCCTAAAAAACAAGGGTGGGCGGCCTTTACCGGCCGCCCACCCGCTGGCCGACATACTGCGTTTTCAATCACGTTTATTTATCAGGGCGTTGCCGCCGGGGCACTTACGCCCACGCCGACATACTGCGCCTCGCCGAAGGCCAGGATCGGCATGAATATGATCGGCAGAAAGATCAAGCCAACCGCGAATCCGGCGCCCTTGCCGAAGCTCTGCGCAAAGGCCACTGTGGCGATAATTCCGAAGATAAAGTTCAAGATCGGGATAAAAAACCAGATCAACCACCATCCCGGTTTGCCGGCGATCTTGAGGAACACGTAAGTATTGTAAATCGGGATAATCACGGCCCAGCCCGGCCGTCCCGCCTTGACAAATACTTTCCACATCGCGACAATCATCAGGATGGCAAGGGCCAACCAGATAATCGACATAACGACGCTGCCTCCACCCATTCCAGCACAGCTGCCTACGACTTCATCATTCATACGGGCCTCCTTCCCTGCGTTTTGCGGACGGTTGCGTTTGGATCAAACCCAAGTTATTACGAATTGGTTGAGTTAATTACAAAAGTCTTTCGTTTAACTATTGAAAAATATACTGAATTATCAATTTCAAGTCAATTTTTATATTCAAAAATCTCGGGGAGTCAAGGGGTCAGGCCGGCGAATAAGCAATAAGCGGAACGATTGGTCACCTCAAAACAACAAACCGACGTGATACAAAATCAAGGGACAAACTAACGGGTTAGATTAAGATTTCGATGAGTGACCCCCACGGGGGTTCGACTTTGCCACGCGGGGGGGCACGCCGAAGTAGCGTTTGAATTCACGCGAAAACTCGTGCATTCGCGGATACCCCAGATAGTCGGCCACTTGAGACACATTGAGCTCCGAGCACGTGAGCAGCGTGCGGGACACGCCGATCTCGGAAGCGGTTATTGTCGGTGCGGCCGCCGGTGCGGCGGCCGTGGGAACCCGGCCGGTGGCAGAGATCATGTATGTGAATTTCCTGACATTCTGCATGGACCAGATCGTGAACCAGGCCGCCAAGATGAGATACATGTTCGGGGGAAAGATCAAGGTACCGCTGGTTATCAGGACCCAGGGCGGCGCCGGAACATGTTGCGCCGCCCAGCATTCCGAAAGCCTGGAGTCCTGGTTCATCCACGTACCCGGCTTGAAAGTGGTTATGCCTTCAACGCCGTATGACGCCAAAGGTCTGCTGAAAAGCGCTATCCGGGACGACAACGTTGTGATTTTCATAGAGCACAACCTTCTCTACAACACAAAGGGCCGGGTACGGGAGGGGGCGACGTCGAACTGCTGGCCTGTCACGGCATTCTGGCTTGCTTCGGCCGCGCCGACCAGGCATTCTTCGGCGTGACCGTCACGAACGGCGCCGGAACGCCGCGGGACGGCATTTACGCCGGGCTGACGGAAGCCGAAATGATCGGTGTTCGCCGCAAGGAGCAGAAGAAGGCCGCCATCATCGGCGAGTATGCGGGCGTGGCGCTCCTGGACTACCCCAGCGCGACCGTCAAGGACATGGGATGCCGCGAACCAACGGAGGACATGAAGACACTCTTTATCCGTGCCCGACCGCGCATCGTGTACACGCATAACCCGGCCGATCGGCACGATACACACGTCGCGGTCATGCTCCGGGTGGTTGCGGCCCTGCGTGAACTGCCCGAAGAGGCCCGCCCCGCAGCGCTCTACGGCATGGAGGTCTGGCGCGATCTGGACTGGCTGGTCGAGGACGACAAGGTCTGTCACGATGTGTCCGGCCATGACAACCTGGCCTCCGCGCTCGTTGAGGTCTTTGATTCCCAGAACTGCGGGCGCAAACGCTATGATCTGGCTGCCATGGCCCGAAGACGTGCGCACGCCGTCTACGCCAGATCTCATTCCCAGAATGACACCTGGACGCACGTCGCCTTCGGCATGGACATGACGCCGCTTCTCCGGGACCCGGCGCTCTCCGTCATGGACTACACGTTGCACCGCGTCGAGCGGTTCCGAGACGATATTGCACAACGCATCGAACGACTGTCGCCAGGAGGGCGCCCATGATGAACCGACGCGAGAGGCTGATGGCCACGATCCGCGGCGAGGCGGTCGACCGTCCGGCGGTCTCCTTCTACGAACTCAACGGCATTGACCAGATGCCGGAAAGCGCGGATCCGTTTCACGTCTATACTCACCCGTCCTGGCGGCCCCTGATCGAGCTCGCCCGGGAGAAAACCGATATCATCCTGATTCGGCCCGTTCCGTTCGTCGGCGCGGACGACGGGTCACGCGAAGCGCCGGAGCGCGGCGACGCCGATCTCGTATGGAATCCACGGGTCGGTTCGGAGGGCACCGCGCAACAAACGGAAACGCACTACGAGAACGGCA
>JAHIMN010000096.1 GCA_018896395.1 Verrucomicrobiota bacterium
AAAACAAGAAAAGAAACCGGAACATTGCCCGCGAAACACGCGAAAGGACGCGAAAAAAGAAAAGATTTTCCTTTTAAATTTAGCGTTACTTTCGCGTGTTTAGCGGGCAAATTCTTTGGGTTGCGGGCATAGTCTGCGTTGGGAGATAATCAAGTGAACATTTCAACACTGGCACAAGGCGCGCAAGTCGTCCGGACCGCATTTCCCACGGCGAAACCCGTGGGGGGACTCATCCTGGGCTCCGGCTGGCGCGCGGCTGCAACGGCCTTTGAAATACAAGGCCGCCTGGATTATCGCGCCATTCCCGGATTGGGCCGTCCGACCGTGGCCGGCCACGACGGCGCTCTGCTCTGGGGAACATGTTCCGGCCTGGAAACGTTTGTTTTCCTGGGACGCCGGCACTGGTACGAAGGCGCCGGCTGGGAGAGCGTTGCATTTCCCATTTACCTGCTTAAGGCATTTGGCGCTTCGCTTGTGGTGCTGACCAACGCCGCCGGCGGTATCCGGGCCGACCTGACCCCGGGCACATTGATGGTCATTGACGACCACATCAACGCCATGGGCGAACATCCGCTGGTCGGGCCACACGATGTTTGCTGGGGCGCGCGGTTCCCGGACCAGACGCAGGTGTATGATGCCGATCTGCGCCGGCGGATGGCTCGCGCGGCGGAACGCCTGGGACAACCCCTGGCACACGGGGTATATCTCGCGACCTCGGGTCCAATCTACGAAACACCGGCGGAAATTCGCGCGTTCCGCGCCTGGGGTGCGGATGCCGTCGGCATGTCCACCGTGCCGGAAGCCCTGTTGGCCCATGCCGCCGGCCTGCGCGTGGGTGCGCTTTCTTTCATTGCCAACCGGGCGGCCGGCCTGCCTGCGCGAAGCGCTTCGGCGAAGGCAGGCCTGGGCAATAAACCGTTGGCCCATGAAGAAATTACCGCGGCGGCGGACGCCGCCGCGCCGGCCATGAAAGAGCTTTTGCAGGCACTGTGGAAAGAAATGCTGTAACTGTTGTAATTTAAGAGGGAGCAAGCTACTGTCTATTTGTTCTGGGAAAATAAATTTTAGTGCTTAATCTTGTTTGTGCCCATCGAAAGCTGTCCAACCAAAAAGAGGGAAATTCAAATGTCCATCGGCAAAAAGATACTGGTGTTTGGCGCTACGGGTGAAATAGGCAGCAGAGTGGCAAGAGGCTGTGTTGAAATGGGACATGAGGTGACTGGGGCCTCGCGGGGGATTAATAAGCGTCACAGAATAGACCTGCATGGCGTGGAATTGATTTATGGTGACAAGAAAGACAAGGAGTTTTTAAAAACTCTATCCGCGAAGAACTTTAATGTGGTTATTGACACCGTTCCAGGGATTGAGGATGTTGAATCGGCGCACAAATATTTCAACGGCAGGATAGAACATTATTTCATGTGCAGTTCCACCGGGACATTTGTGCCGCTTCGTTATCTGCCCGCCGACGAAGACCATCCCTGGCGGGAAAAGACCGCGGTAAATTTTTACCGGCAGTGCGAAAGAGATATGTTTGCCTTAAAGCTGCATAAAGAGGACGGTTTTCCGGTTACTATTTTTCGCCCGACCAACATAATCGGCGCCGGCAGAGTTCCTTTGGAACTCTGGGGGGGGAGAGACATAAGCTATTTCCAATTGCTGAAAGAAGGGAAACCGGTTGAAGTTCCCGGCGATGGAACTACTCTGGTCCAATCAGGATGTAACGACGATTTGGCCGCCGCTTTCGTCAAAGGTGCAGGAAAAGGAAAGGAAATAAACGGCGAGATATTTATTATTTCCTGCCGAAAAGCCATAACCTTAAATCGTTATCTCCAGACAGCCAGGGAGGTTCTCAAAAGCTCATCGCCGGTGGAATATCTCTCAATCCGGGAGATTCTTGCACGGCGCCCCGAAGTCTCTCCGGGCGGGCTCAATTTTTTGGCGGAGCATATGTGTTTTGATATCTCCAAGGCAGTTGATTATCTGGGTTATTCTCCGGAATATACGGTTGAGGAAGGTTTGGAGATTGCCCTGAAATGGTGTCTGGACGAGGGAATATTTTGATTCGAAACCGAGAAATGAATGCAGGAAGGAAAAAATGACTGCTCCACTAAGAACAGTGATTGGAATTGGATTTCTTCTGTCACAACTGATTTGTGCGTCTGTTTTTGGTGAGTTGGCGGATGGCCAGCAGTCTCGTGTCTCAAAACAAGCAATCCTGCGGGTTGGACCAACTTCCGCGCCGCCGGTCATTGACGGCGAGCTCAACGATAAATGCTGGCAGGATGCGAGCATTGCTTCCGGTTTCATTACGATTGATGGTTTGTGGGCAACCGAGCAAACCACCGCTTATGTCACATACGATGACGCTTGCCTCTATATAGCCTTGCGTTGCAATGAGCCTGCGCCTGAAAAGATCGCAAAAGAAGCAAAAACGAACGATGCCCCGTCCGTCTTTGGTGATGATAACGTGGAAATTTTCCTGGACACGAATCATGACCGGCTGACCTATTATCATTTTTGCATTAACGCCGGTGGGACGCGGTATGAGGCGTATTGCCCGGCCGATAAAGAACTCCGCGATGCCAGCTGGAATCCCGCATGGGAACTCAAGACGAAGATAGGCGCTCAATACTGGACCGCTGAAATGCGTATTCCCTTTGTGTCGCTTGGCGCCTCTTGCCCGCCGCCGGGCGCCCAATGGGGGATAAATCTCTGTCGTTCTTGCCGTACCGGCAGGTGGGTGGAGTATGCCAGTTGGGCCATGCTTGCCGGGGGTTTTAACCAACCCGAGAAATTTGGCGAATTGATATTCGGCGATTATCCTGATATTTCTTATTCTGTAATTTCAATGAGAGATTCTCCGATGGATAATAAACTTGGAATCCGGTTCAGGAACGGGAAAAAATCTTCGTTGGCCCTTCGAGCGCAATGGACCGTAGGCGCTTCTTCCAAAATTGCCGTCGTGCGGCTGGGACCGGGAGAAGAAAAAGAGGTTTGTCTTGAGGTCAACAAGGATATGCCGTTTGAGTCTGGAGCTGTCGTTGACCTGACGCTTACCGCAGCCAATGCCAAAACCGGCGAGATTTACGATTTTAGAAAAGCCGGATGGGAATCGTCTCCACCGATAGAGATGGCCTTGGACCGATATTATTATACCCCGGGTGTTCAGCAGGTCCAGGTTGATTTTACAAGGAAGATAAAAAAAGGAGATTTTTTGAAGGTTGC
>JAHIMN010000097.1 GCA_018896395.1 Verrucomicrobiota bacterium
AGGCGGCTCCGCGGCAACTGTTTTATGTGGGAGGCGCACTACCTGCCCGCAGTGCTACGCACAGCGTTGCAGGCGGGTGTGCGGCGACGGTCGCGGCGCGCTCGCCTCGGCGAAGCGCTCCGGCGGAGCCTGGGTAGCGCCCCTCCTACCAACTTTATCCGCCGTAGCGGATCCGCCAATGGCGGGAAACTCCTATACGTCACCATCAACCATGGACACTGCGCAGCAGCGCCAGGCTTTGCGCGGTGACAATGTCCTCCGCGCTGTCATCCGTTTTTCTTGTTTCGACTGCATAACCACCCTCGCCGATCGCCCGCCGGGTCGGTATATAACCGACATGGCCGTTGGCCAATCCCAGGATATATGTATGCCGGAACGGGCTTTCGGCTTTGATCCGCATGCCGATTTCGGTAAACAGTTCGCCGGGAAAACTGATGAAAGCATAATCATCAACGGCTATACAGACCTGCTCCACTGGGATCGCCTGATGTTGAACCTTCAACAATTGCAGATAGAGCGCGGCCTTATAATCGTCCCCCACCCCGTCGGCAACCGGTTGCAGGGCGCCGCCGGTTTTTTTCAGAATTTCTTGCGCCCAGGCCTTTTCCTTGTCCGAAATTTTGCGGGCCGGCACGGTGTACTGGTAAGACCCGGCGCGCAGGCGCGCCTGCACACAAGGAATAATCGACTGGGCCGTTTGCTTCACGGCCTCCGCCAGGGTGCAAGCCACCCGCTCCACACCCGCCCAATCACGGTCTTTCAACCCGTCAATATCCATCGTGCCCTGCGCGCCATTGACAAACATCGCCGTGCCGCCGTATTCTTCCTCGAGCAAAGCTTCGGCCCGGCCGGGATAATCAGGTGTGATCAGGTAATTGTCGCCCGACATCACGTTCGGATGGCCCGCATGATTAAATAACAGTCCCAGGAGTTGCGCCGAGGCGCCGGAAGCGACAATCTTGATGACACCGACATCCGGGTCGATAACACCCAGCGCGCGGACAATCCGTTCCGCCGGCCAAGGCTCCCAGTTCATGACCACGTGCCCGTCATCCGCCAGCAGGCGCCGATAATGGCTGATGGTGTCTTCCTGTCCGGAACCGCAACCCACGGCCGCCGGCGCCATTGCCCCCGCCGCCTTTTTGATCAGCGACGCTATTTTTTTCGGCAGATCTTTGGTATACGCATCTTCCCGGGGATTTAAATGACCGACCGTCGCGGGCCCGGAATGATTATGGGTCGCCGCCACGATGATCCGGTCATAGGGAATGCCGGTCAGTTTTTCCGTCATAGTCCTGATCTTCCGGCAGTCCGACGATGACAGGCTGCAGACATCCAAAGAAACAATCGCGCAAGCGTCGGACATTTGCACCCCGCTGGAGAGCACCAGGGCCTTCGCGAAAATCGGATCGTGTACGCCGGTTGACCGATGGGAGCGGATCATCCCATCCATCCAAACGGAGCAAGCGGGCGTGATATCCATTCTGGCCAAGCCTGCTTTCACAAACAGCTCCTTTCTTCAATAAATCAATGGGTTTTGCGTTCTTCCGAATTTCTTTGCCCTCGCTCGCGGTCATTCCATCGTTTTACTTACCCATCTATTTCTCTCGCACCACGATGTAGCCACCCGCGGGTACCGTAATCGCCGTGTCCGCGAAGTCAAAACCCGGCAAATTTATGCACTTCTTCAAAGTCGTATTGATCGGCGCGTCGGTCGGGTTGTTGACCGCCACATGGTACTCCACCGGCTTGGCGTTCAACTGGGCGAACTCGATGATCAACTTCGGATTGTCGCACTGCACCGGATGGCCCACGATGGAATGGCTGAGCGGCACGTTGTCCGGATACACCGCCAGGAAAGCCATATCCCGGTCGTCCATTGCCAGGTTGCGGTACACGTTGGCGCCGTTGCTGTATTTGCCCATCGAGTAGCCGCTGATCTGGAATTGCCCCAGCGCCCAGTTGGGGTTGAACCCGATGAAGCGCAGGCCCAGCGGCAGTTGCAGTGGGAAGTCCGGCGCGGGCACCTCGAACTCGACCACGCCGTTCTCCGGCGCCAGGTCCACCAGCCCAAAATGCGACAGCAGCTTGCCGCGCTTCACCACCAAGCCGCTGTTGTGCTTGCCGTCGAGCCCGTAATACTCCCGGATGCGCTCGATCCGGTGCAGGTTGTGCACTGGTTGCTCCAGGCCATCCATGACCACCAGGCAACGCCACGCCAGCGATTCGCCCGCTTTGAAGGTTTTGTCGCGCTCGGGCAAACTGAAGGTCACATTCCCCCACGGAGCGGCGAGCACAGGCCCCGCTCCAACGTTGAAGAGCACTGAAGCAATCCCTTCGCCCGTGGGCATGATAGCGAAATAGCCGCCGGGGTCGAGAACATACTCACTGCCTCGGCCGGCGCCCAGGTTTGGCGGAATGCCCCAGCCGGGGGCATACACGGACTGCTGCGGTCCGCAGATAGGCAGGCTGTCGTTGCTGCGGCGAATGCCGATGAGCGGAATATTACTGCTCTCCTTGGGAAAATTCTGCAGCTGTACCCAGAGGATATTCATGTTGTCCATGGGCGTGTCCTTCTTGAAGGTCATCGCACCCTCGAGCAGAGCCAGGTTTCCGCCCTCCCGCTCCGGCCACATGGCATGCCAATCGCGGCTGACGCCACCCGGACGTTGCAGGTACAGCGTGCGACGGACCGTAAAAGTCATGTACTCGGACGGCTTGATGGGACCCAAAGTATGGTAGGCATTAGCCACGGCACCCGGCGCGTAAATATGATCGCCGTAAGCCGCGACGTTGTTCACCGACTCATCAACACAGGTGGGCCACATATCGCCTTCCATCAATCGCCCCCCCACACCCGACATGATTCCCTCAAATAGGTTCGGCTTAATCTTAACGCCTGGATGGATATTGTAGTTTGCGTAGGCAGGCGGCGGTGGGCCCCCATCCCAGGTGGGACCGACCGATTTCGTTGGCGGGTTCAGACCGGGCGAGCAATTATTGTTGGCCGATCCCATGGTAAGCGGACCATGCCACAAGACACCGTTCTGCCGGTCGCTGCACCAGGAGTTGAAATTCGCGTCGCACCAGGACTCAAAACCGGCGCTCACGGCCCGGCGGCCTTCCACATCCACGACCTCCAGCACGTTCACGCGCTGCCGGTCGTAGGCCCACTCAAAGGTTTGTTTGAATTCCTTGGCGCCGTTCAGGAGAAATCGCCGGATGACCTTGTTGTCGTCCCAGATTTTTATTTCCTTGAGTCCCACATCCGAGGTGACCCAGGCCATGGGCCGGATGCGGTAGCGCGCTGGGACGAACGGTTCACCCGCGTAGGTCAAAACGCGTTGTGTGCTGGCCCAGGACTTGATCTGGGGTCCGCTTGAGGGGTTGACGTTGGCCCGGCCATACTGGTGGCCGTACTGCATGGCCACCGGCACATCTGCCACCTTGGCCACGGCCACGTGCGTGAGATAGTGCTTCTCCTTGACCGCGCGCGCCAGTTCGGCCGGCGAATTGACGATCTCCACGGCACAGGCCAACGGCGGGTTGCCGTCCATCACGTAGTTGAGGTAATCCGGCGTCAGATCTTCCACCAGCTTGCCGTCCAGATAGGTCATGACCCCGAGGACGCCAAAGAGTCGCAGGTCGCGCACCGGCATGGCATTGGAGGGGCTGTTCGTGAAGTTGTAGTATCCGAGGTTGCGGCCGTTGCAGCCGGTGATGGTCCATATCCAGTTTTTGGCGTCCTCGTCGTTGTAGGTAAGCTGGCCGTCCTTATCGAAGCATTGGTGGCGGATCTCGTCGCCGTTTGCGCCCACAAACTGGGTGCTCGTGGGCCACTTGATGTCATAGCCATAGACGAACAGGTGATTGCCAATGTTGTTCCGGAAGGAGAATCCCGGCAGGAGGAACAGTTTGTCGCTGGAGAGCCGTTTGCAGTCCGCCTCCAGCTTGCGGTACTTTTCC
>JAHIMN010000098.1 GCA_018896395.1 Verrucomicrobiota bacterium
CATCCTCCGCCGCGCGCGCGGCTTCGACCCGTTCCCCGGTGGTGCCCGCCCGGGGTTCAAGCAGGCGGCTCTGCGTGTCGCCGCTGATGCTCCAGACCCCGATGGTATGGCCGTTATGTTTCACCCCGCGCGCCCAGGCGGTGTTTGATGTTTTCGTGTGGATGATCAGGTAACGGTCGGGCCGGGCGCCGAAATATTCCATGAGCGGGCGGAGGATATCGTGCTCCGGCTCCAGGCAGGGCGGATCGGCATCATCATCCAGCAGGTAGGTCGTCTGCCACGGGTGCAGATCCATGAGCCGGCCCAGGTGCTGGCAGTATTCCTCAATGTTCACGTTCGAGATCAAGAGGCCGCCCAGGCCACAATACATACAGCGGTGCAGGCAACCGCACTGGAGATGGATCCGCCAGCATGGTCGGCAAACCTTGTCCGTGCGGTCGGGATCGCCGTCCAGGTTGTAATTGGCCCAATTGAAGGCGGCGGCGCCCAGGAGGGTGCGGGCATTCCCTGCGCCCGGATCGCAGCCGTCCTGCTTCAGCGCCTGGTAGCGCTCCTCGAACTGGTTGTCGAAACGAAAGGTATTGAAGAGCAAGATGGGATCGCGGACCTCGGCCAGGGTGCCCATGGGCTGGCGCCCCGCCAGGAGGCCCCGCTCATGGATCAGCTGGGGCAGGTCCGTATCGCGGTACACAACCGGATCCACGGGCTGCGCGAGCGCACGGATCACGTCTTGCACGCGCCGTCGATAGCGCGCGTCTTCCAATACGCTCTCATGGATATACACCGCCGGTGGATTAAACGAGTACACAAGCAACCTCCTCCGGAATTACGGGAACGGGCGTCTACCCTTGGTCCGAGAGGCCGAGCAGGTCCAGGATACGGGTCAGGTCTTCGTTGGAATAGAAATCAATTTCGATCAAGCCCTTGGCCTTTTTCCCGTTGGCCAGGGTGCGCGAAGGCACGAGGCGCACACTGGTGCCGAAATGCCGGTGCAGTTTGTCCGAAAGATCCCGAAGATGCGCGGCGGGGATATCATCCCGCATGGCGCGGGGCTTACGGGGCGCGCGGGCCAGTCGCTCCACGGCCTTTTCCAGCACACGGACCGACCAGCCTTCCTCCACCGCGCGCCGAGCCAGAAAACATTTTTCCTCGTCAATCGCCACGCCCAGAAGCGCCTTGGCATGTCCGGCTGAGAGGCGGATATTGACCAGCATCTGCTTGATTTCCTCGGGAAGCGCGAGCAGGCGCAGGGCATTGGTCACCGTGGCACGCGCCTTGCCGACCCGCAGGGCAATTTCCTCATGGCTCAGGGCGAATTGCTCCGTTAAACTATGGTAGCCTTCGGCTTCCTCAACGGGATTCAGGTCTTCGCGCTGAAGATTTTCGATGAGGGTCAATTCGAGGGCGTCGCGGTCGCTGACATCCTTGAGAATGGCCGGCACGGTTTCCAGCCCGGCCTGCCTGGCCGCCCGCCAGCGCCGCTCACCGGCCACGAGCTCGTAATGATCGCCAATCCGGCGCAGGAGAAGCGGCTGAAGCACCCCGTGCGTCTGGATTGACCGTACCATATCTTCCAGCGCTTCGGGAGCAAACCGGCGGCGGGGCTGTTTGGAATTAGGCCGGATTTTATCCACCGGAACGGTCGTCATCCCTTCGGGCAGTGTGCCGGCGTTTACGGGCGCAGGCCCGGGTGTTTCGGCGGTGGCCGGCATTTCGTTGATCAACGCGCTCAATCCCCGTCCCAGGCCGTGTTTGGAAGCCATAAGCCACCCCTCCTGTCAGAAATGCAGAATGAAGAATGCAAAATGAAACCCCGCCGCCTGCCCTGCGTAGCTCCCCGAGCGAAGCAGGGTCCGTCGTCCACTTTCCGCCTTCCGCGTTCTGATTTCTGCTTTGCTCTTTGTGTTACGCTTCGATGCTCTACCACGTCGCCCCGCTGCGGGGCCACGCGAACCGCGTGGCAAGCAAGTTCACCACGCCCAAGGCGTGGTGGCCACTTGGCTGCCGACGTGGCGCTTTACGCTTAACGCATGCGGCACAGGATGGCGCTTTTCGGCGCCGGTGTCAAGTCCCGATACCACCGCCTAAATCCGCGCGTAACAACGCGCGGGCCGGGACCCCCGGCGGTCGTTTCCCAAAAAAATAAGAAAAGTGCTTGACATTTATTTCGTATCACGTATATTTCGTCTTATGAATATTTCATCCAACAAAGGGTTGTCCAAAAATCACCTGAACCAGTTTGCCGATCGGCTGGTACCCTTGATGTCCCAGCTCATGCGGCATCTGATGACCCAGGAACGCAATTACCTGGCGCGCGGGCTGATTACCCTGCCGCAGTTATGGGCGCTCCATCAGGTCGCCGAGCGTCAAACCTGCACCATGCGCATGCTGGCCCAGGCCCTGGGTCTGAAATCATCCACCGTAACCGGCCTCGTGGATCGCCTCGTCAAGCTTGGCCTGCTCAAGCGGTTCAACAGCCAGACTGACCGCCGGGTCGTATTGGCCGAAATCACGCCCAAGGGTCGCAAAATCCTGGAGCACCTGGATGCGGAACGGCATAAATCCATTATTCACATGTTCCAGCACGTTTCGCAGAAAGAGCGCGCCGCTTACCTGGATATCATTGAAAAAATCCTGAAGGCCCTGTCAGCCGTCCAGGCCCTGCGCAATACCGTCGCTCGCCCGGAAATGAATGGGTAATCAACAGCACGCTGCAGGGGTTCGTTTGCATAATAGACCGACAGGACAGATCAAGATGAAATACCGATTTTCCGCATTCTTGGTTGTGATGGTTAGCATCGGGCTGACGGCGTTGCTGGCCGGATGCGTGTCGGCGCCGGCGCCGAGCAACACGACCACACCCTGGATACCTCCATCCCGGGCACAGAATCCGGACACAATCTGGAAGGATATCCGTGCCCAGAAAGCGGATTATACCAATGAATTATCGCTGGCCGAGGCGCTGGACATTGCTCTGCAGAACAATCCTGCCAGTCGCAAGACGTGGAGCGACGCCCGGGCCGCATCCGCGCAGGTGGACCAGGCCAAGGGCTATTTCCTGCCGACCGTTGTCGGCACGGCCGGGGCCAATCGCCAGCGGACCACGGCGGAGCCGGACGATTTTAGCCTGGACTACACGAAATATGGTCCCGGGCTTCAGCTCAATTATCTGGTCATCAATTTCGGCGGCGGTCGCCAAGCGGCCGTGGAGCAGGCGCTCCAGACCGTGTATGCCGCGAATTATCTTTTTAACCGTTCCATCCAGGATATCCTGCTGGCCGTGGAGACCGCCTATTATGGCCTGGTCAGCGCCAAGGCCGGCATCGAGGCGGCCGAGGCAAACGTGAAAGATGCCCGAACGGCGCTTGAGACGGCACAGGCGCGCAAAGCCGCCGGCGTAGGCACCGACCTGGAAGTACTTCAGGCCCAGGCCAGCTACGACCAGTCGCGTTATGGTCTGGTCAACGCCAAAGGTCAGTTCAAGATTGCACGGGGTGCGCTGGCCCAGGCTATGGGCATTCCGGCCGATACAACGGTCCAGGTGGTGGCGCCGACCAACGCTGTGCCCACAGCGGTTACGCCGCAGGATATGCGGCAACTGATTGACGATGCACTTGACCGGCGGCCGGATATTGCCGCACTGCGCGCAACGCTGGCCGCCAAGAAGGCCGCTATCCGGGTGACGGGTTCGGTCCTCTGGCCCTTGCTTTACGTTAACGGTAATGTCAGTCGCAATTATTATGACACCGTGACCGACAAAGAATTCCAACAAAACCAGCAGAACGACTGGTCCTACGGCGCGGGCGCAACGCTCCAATGGACCTTGTTCGATGGCTTCCAGACCCTGAGCGCCAAGCGCGCCGCGGCGGCGCAGGCGGATTCCGCCCAGGCGCAACTCCAGCAGGCGGAACTGGCGGCCAGCGCCGATGTCTGGACCCGGTATTACGCCTATGAAACCGCCCTGGAACGGCATACGGTCAGCATCGCTTATCTTACCAGCGCCTCGGCCTCCTATGACCTGGCGCTGGATAGTTACAAGAACGGACTTAGTAATATCATCGATCTGTTGAATGCCGAAAGCAAGCTGGCCCAGGCGCGGATGCAGTATGTATCCGCCCGGCAGGACGCGTTCACCGCCCTGGCCAACCTCGCCTATGCCACCGGCCGCCTGGAAAAGGGCGGTGCGGCACAGACCGAAGGAATTTTCTCAACCCCCGCCAGGAAGGATCAACCATGAACCGATATCTGCGCTTTGCCGTCATACTCGTTACCCTCAGTACGCTGTCCTTGGCATTAGGGGCCTGCTCCAAACGCCAGAAGGGCCCGCCGCAATTCCCGCCCACTGCGGTCCAAACCACCCTGGCCGTGAAGATGGATACGCCGGTGGTTATCAGTGCTTTCGGGAATACGGAAGACCAGGTGAGTGTAGACGTTCTCCCGCAGGTTACGGGAATGCTCGTTAAAACCTTTATCCTGGATGGGGCCATCGTCACCAACGGCCAGCCGCTATTTCTGATTGACCCCAGCGACTATGCCATCCGG
>JAHIMN010000099.1 GCA_018896395.1 Verrucomicrobiota bacterium
ACTAACTGCGCAAAGGGGACTTCGGGGTCATCCATGCATAACGCATCATACCGGCATCCTAGCGGCCATGGTAATCGTGCGCTTGTTAAGGTCCGTCCCGGTTTCAAAATAAATATGCATGGTGTTGCCCGGGAGCCAGTTCCCGGAGCGTTCGGCCCATTCGATCACGGTGATTCCTTCCGTATCGAGGTAACTTTCAAAATCAATGCTTAACAGTTCCTGCGGGTCTTGGATCCGATAAAAATCCATATGAACCAACGGGCACTGGCCGCAGTATTCATTCACAATCGTAAAAGTGGGGCTGGTAACGGGTTGCCGGACGCCCAGCGCCCGGGCCAGGCCCTGGACAAAGCACGTCTTACCACTGCCCAGTTCCCCGTGCAGGGCCAGCACGGCGCCGCTCTTCAATTCCGCGGCGAGGGCCGAGGCCAAAGCCCGGGTCTCCTTCGGACTCTTAGAGATGAATTTTTCCGAAATGGTTGTTGGGTTCACTGTTCACCGTTCAACGGTTGATGGAACCATAGACGACACAAGTGGCAATAGCACCTCAACCATCAGGAACCGGTATAAAAAATAAGAAAGGAAACCGGAACATTGCCCGCGAAACACGCGAAAGGACGCGAAAAAAGAAAATATTATTCTTTTGCACTTAGGCCGCCAAAGGCGCCAACTCTTACTGTAGCCATCGGACGTCTCGCCTCGGCGTAGCGCTCCGGAGAACGCGCCCCTACGTGGCGCGGCTACAGAATATTGAAATTCCTATACATAAATTTAGCGTTCCTTTCGCGTGTTTAGCGGGCAAATTCTTTGGGTTGCGGGCATGGCCCGTCTTGGTTAAGTCACTTATCAACAACCGTGAACCGCTGAACCATTGAACCGCTAAACCTGAATAGTTACCTGAAATGTTCATAGCCGGTTGCTTTCAGCCGCACCTTTCGCCCGCGCGCATCCACGCACTCGATGACGTCGCGGCGATCTGTGATCCGGCCGATGTACGTACATGGCGTCCTGAAAGTTTTCGGCCAGGCCCGGATGAGGGTCGCCGCGTTGGCCGGCGATACCGTGAACAATAATTCGTAGTCCTCGCCATCGCAAAAGGCATGCCGCAGGGCCTGCCCAGCGCCTCGCAGGGCCTGCCCAGCGCCTCGCAGGGCGGTCCGCCGCGAAGCCGATTGCTTGACTCGTCTGGCAAGGCCGCCGAGCGAGATCGCCGACGCCAGGGGAATTGACGTTAAAAACAGTTCGGCCCCCACACGGCTCTGCCGGATGAGATGCCGGAGATCAGTCGCCAGTCCATCACTGAGATCAATCATGGCGGTGGCCCAGCGCCGGTTTTGGAGCCAGCGGCCTTCCGCCAGGCGCGGCTGAAACGCCAGGTGTTTTCCACGGCGACTGCCTCCGAGCGCGCCGGTGACGAACAGATAATCGCCAGAGCACGCGCCGGACCGCAAGACGGCCTGCCCCCGCGGCACGCGGCCCACGCCAAACACGTGCGCTTCCAGGCGCGGCCCGCTTGTTACGTCGCCGCCGACAATGGCCACCCGCCAATGGCGGGATAGACGACTCAGCCCGGAATAAATGCCGGTCACCCGTGCTACGGGCATGGTGTCCGGCGCCACGAGATTTACGAGCGCCCAGAGCGGCTCCCCCCCCATGGCGGCGATATCGCTCAGCACACGTGCCAGCGCTTTATGGCCCACTGTCGCGCCGGGCGTCGCCCGGGTAAAATGCACGCCCTCAATCACGGGATCAGATTTAAGCAGGTAATCATAGCGCGCATCGTCGGCCGGTCTCACCACGGCGCAATCATCACCCGGCCCCACCACCACATCGGCGCGCTCCGGCCCGCCTGCAACGCTACCTGCCCGCAGTGGCTTCGCCACAGGCGATGCAGGCGGGTGCGTAGCATTGCGCTCCGGCAGGGCGCAAACCAAGCGCTGAATCACGGCCCATTCGCCGAGGTCACCCACGGTTTGCTGGCGGATCTTTTTCATTGCCAATCACCCCCTGCCTTTCGCTGACAGTTAGCCTATAGATTAGGCGGCTAAAGACTGCAACTGTTTTATGTAGAGCCGACTTCATGTCGGCTATCATAACCGGTATAAAACCGGCTCTACACCAAGATTGAAATTCCTATGCATCTATTAGGTCTTCGGCAACTGTGCCGTTCTATCGAACGGCCTCTACAACGGATGCTGGTGTAGAGACGGTTCGAGCCGCCGCTCTGGACGGCGAGAACTGCAAAGGATGGGAACGCTCCGCCTTCAGCCTACAGTCTACAGCCTACGGTCTACAGCCTTCTTAATCGCTTTCCCAAACGGCGGCTTCAGAATGCCCCGCTCACAGATAATCGCCGTGATGAGCCTCGCGGAAGTGACGTCAAACGCGGGGGCATACACCTTCACATGTTCCGGGGCCGTTCGCTTCCCGAACCCGCAGGTAATTTCCTCGGCGCCGCGCTCCTCGATGGGAATGGCATCGCCGGTTGTAAGCTTTAGATCGAAGGTGGAGGACGGCGCCAGCACATAAAAAGGAATCCGGTGCGCGTGCGCCAGAACGGCCACGCCGTAGGTTCCGATTTTATTGGCGCTGTCGCCGTTGGCGGCGATGCGGTCGGCGCCGACCATAACCAAATCAATGCGCCCTGCCTTCATGACCTGGGCCGCCATATTATCGCAGATCAGGGTCACATCAATCCCGGCGCGCATGAGCTCCCAGGCCGTTAACCGGGCGCCCTGCAGGAGCGGGCGGGTTTCATCGGCATACACACGGATGTGTTTGCCCTGTTCCTGGGCCATATATATGGGCGCCAGGGCGGTGCCGAACTGGGAGGTGGCCAGGCCGCCGGCATTGCAATGGGTCAACACGGTCTGGCCGTCTTTCAGAAGGCCGGCCCCGTGCCGGCCGATGGCGCGGCACATGGCGAGATCTTCCTTCAGGATGGCCAGGGCTTCCTCAATCAACCGCGCTTTCAGGTCGGCCGGCGCCCGGCGAGAGTCCGCGCGCGCGCGAAGCCGCATACGGTCGAGGGCCCAGAACAGATTGACGGCCGTCGGCCGCGAGGTGGCCAAATAATCAGCCGCCTGCTCCACTTCGGTGGCAAGTGCCGCGCCGGTCGCGGCGCGGGAATCCTGGACAGCCACAACAACGCCCAGCGCCGCCGCGATTCCGATGGCCGGCGCACCGCGCACCTGCAGAGTTTTTATAGCCGTCCACACCTGCCGCAGATCCCGGGTTTCCATGAGGATCAGTTCGC
This sequence comes from Verrucomicrobiota bacterium, assembly GCA_018896395.1. Taxonomy (GTDB): domain Bacteria; phylum Verrucomicrobiota; class Kiritimatiellia; order JAAZAB01; family JAAZAB01; genus VSJD01. The sequence goes on from JAHIMN010000099.1 coordinate 3,257, forward strand.
CGGGCAGGCGGGTTTGATCCACCAGCCGGATCATACCCGGCACAAGCCTCTTCGGCTGGTCCGCAATCCACTCAATGGTTTTAATCGGTTCCATACGCATATTAACGTTACGGTTCAGCCGCCGAGCGGAGCGAGGTAGGCTGAACCGTTCGGATTCGGTCTTTCTCGTCCTGCGGAGTTACATTAGCTACTCACCACCTGCATGGCAATGCGAGCCCACTCGGAAAGGCGCTCCGGCTCATAGCGCACCGTGCTGATATCCTTCAAAATAAACTCCAGCGGACACCCGTGTTTGTCGCAGATCTTCCGAGTCGCAACCAGGTCCGCCCGGATCTGATCCGGCCGGAAGTGGTCCGTTGCCACCAAGGCCGGGCTCGGCTTGCGGGAGTAGACGAAGTCGCCGCCGATCTCCGCCGCGCCGCGATCTTCGTTGACCCACGGGCTCATGGAGACCTTGCGCACGTTCGGGATCATGCGCACCTCGGCCATTTTGCCGTCAAGAGGATCGCAACAGCCGTAGTACACCAGCCCGAAGCGCTCGCAGATGCGGCTGGTGTAATCCACTTCGAACTCCTTGAACATTTCAGGTGAAACTGTGGAGAGCATCTGGGCCAGTCCAAACATCCAGAGATCCTTCGTGCGTGGCGCTTGCGGGTTGTAGCCCTGGGCGGGTAGTTCGCCCGTATAGGCACCCGTGCAGTGGATTAGGCTCTGGGGTTCGCACAGCAAGCCCTGTTCCTCCAACT
>JAHIMN010000100.1 GCA_018896395.1 Verrucomicrobiota bacterium
CGCGGGGCGGCAGTGGCTGGAGTGAGCAGGCGAAACTGATTGCCTCGGACGGCGCCACGTATGATTGGTTTAGCTATTCGGTGGCCTTGAGCGGTGACGGGAACACGGTCCTTATCGGCGCGCATAGCGCGGATGTGGTGGCGGGTGTGGGCACGAACAACAACCAGGGGGCGGCCTATGTGTTCACGCGGGGCGGCGGCTGGAGTGAGCAGGCGAAACTGATTGCCTCGGACGGCGCCACGAATGATTGGTTTGGCTCTTCCGTGGCATTGAGCAGTGACGGGAACACAGCCATCATCGGTGCGAGTTGGGCGGACGTGGGCGTGAGTACGAATCAGGGCGCAGTGTATGTGTTCACGCAGGGCGGTGGCTGGAGTGAGCAGGCGAAACTGATTGCCTCGGACGGGGCCGAGGGGGATTATTTTGGCCAGGTGGCATTGAGCAGTGACGGGAACACGGCGCTGATCGGCGTGCATATGAGCGGGTATGCGAATCAGGGCGCAGGATATGTGTTCACGCGGTACTTAGGCAACTGGAGTGAGCAGAAAAAACTGACGGTCGCGGCCTGGACCGCGGGGGATTATTTTGGCTGGTCGGTGGCCTTGAACAGTGACGGGAACACCGCCCTGATCGGCGCGTATCCGGCGGTTGTGGGCAGTGTGATGTCGGGCGCAGGATATGTGTTCACGCGGTCCGGCACTGCCTGGACCCAGCAGGCGACCCTGACAGCCGCGGACGGGGCCGAGTGGGATGATTTTGGCTATTCGGTGGCCTTGAGCAGTGATGGGAACACGGCGCTTATCGGCGCGCTTGACGCGGATGTGGGCGGGAATGCGGATCAGGGCGCAGGATATGTGTTCACGCGGTCCGGCACTTCCTGGAGTCAGCAGGCGAAACTGGCGGCCTTGGACGGGACCGCGTATGATTATTTTGGCCATTCGGTGGCCTTGAGTGGTGACGGGAACACGGCCCTTATCACGGAACCGGGCTGGATCTATTCTACGAATCAGGGCGCTGGGTATGTGTTCACGGTCACGGCTAGCAGTAAAATCGGACCGATAATCAAGGCCAATGGTGCAACGAACAATGTTACCGTCAATTATCCTGAGACTGTATCCATCACCGTGGAAATGAACGCGGACATTTATGCGGGTGCAGAGGTTGACTGGTGGGTTGTTGCCTATGCGCATTCCGTCGGCTGTTATTATTTAAACAGTGCCATGCAATGGACGCCTTTCAGCGGAGACCTGGCGTTTTGCCGGCCCGTGTATCAGAGTGCTCTGTTTAATCTCTCATCCACACCGGTCTTGAGCGGGTTTGTATTGCCACGCGGGACTTATGACTTCTGGTTCGCCGTTGATTATCCCATGGACGGCGTTCTGGACCCGAACGGCCAGATTCTATACGATAAGGTAACCATTGTCGTGCAGTAAGCCGGAATAAAGACCAGATTTAATACTTGAACTTAACTCATGAAAAAGTGTCCGTGGTTATTCCGGTGCTGAATGCCGCTGGCCCGCTTCCCGCACTCCTGGAAGCTCTGGCGACCCAACACCCTTCGCCACCGGACGAAATAGTGCTGGTGGATTCATTGTCCACCGACGATACGCGCCGGATCGCGCTGGCGCATGCCCATATGCGTGTCGTGCCGCTGGAGCGGTTTTCGCATGGCCGCGCCCGTAACCTCGGTGCACAGGAAGCGACGGGCGCGATTATTGTACTGATGACCCAGGACGCCATGCCGGCGGACCGCAACTGGCTGGCGGCCCTGCTGGCGCCGCTGGCTGACCCCCAGGTGGCGGCGGTGTATTCACGTCAAGTGCCGCGGCCGGATGCGCCGCCCACGGAAAAATTTTTTCTGGCCTACCATTTTCCGCCCGGTCCGCCGTTGCGGCGTGTGCGGCCTGCGGGGCGCTCACCGACCCTGGCGGACGTGTTTTTTTCCAATGTCAGTGCTGCCGTGCGCCGCGAGGTCCTCCTGCATCACCCGTTCGACGAAGCGCTCATCATGAGCGAAGACCAGCAGTTTGCCCGCGACCTGATCTTGGCCGGCTACACGATAGTTTATCAGCCCTCATCCGTGGTCGTGCACTCGCACCGCTATTCGCTCGGCACGGCGTTTCGGCGCTATTTCGACAGTGTGTATTCGCTGACGCTTATTTTTCCCGCGCATGATCTCAAGGTCAGTGCGGCTATGGGCCGGCGCTATCTGCGTCGGGAAATAGGCTACATGATACGGTATCATCCGTTGCATGTTCCCTACTATTGCCTGTACACGCTCTGCAAAATGGCGGGAGTGCTGTGCAGTCATTTTGCCGACCGCATGCCTTTGGGCCTGGCCCGGGCCTGCAGTCTGCACCGCTACTACTGGGAGAATAAATCCGGGGATGAGCATGCGCCGGACAAGCCGTTATAAAATTCTGATGTCGTAAAAAACGGGGAATGTTCAGACCGGCAAAACATTGACTCAAAGCCGATTCTAAGCTATATAGACCCCATTCGAAAAGATCTTTGGGACAACTAGTGTTACCACCTGACGCACGGTGTAAAGCCCTGAACCTTGTGTGAACCGTTGAACCTAGTGCCCGGAGCCGCCACGATACGGTTTTCGTTCGAAACAGCAACAGAGGATACGTAACTAACCAGCACCATGCACACCATGACCATCACATCATTGGACCAGGCCATCGAGTATGTCCGAACCGAGTTCGAGAAATACCCGGAACGCAACGGCATGAAAGCGCGGCTCGCTGCGCATGCGGGCCGCCGCCGCTGGCCGGCCCTCTCCCTGATGCATGTCGCCGTTCCGGGTGACACCGCGGATGTGCCCCGCGGCTATGAGTGCCCCGCGGTCGAAATGCCGGATACGCCGCAGGGCCGCCTGGCTCGTGACGTGGCCGGCCTCCTCGCGCCGCTCGACATGTTGAACCCGATCTCGCCCGCGCTGGGCCTGGGACAGGGCACCGGCACCTTGGTGACGGCCTTCGGCATTCCGCTCAATCCCGAGATGGGCAACACGCCCGCCTTCACGCGGACGATTGACGAGGTGTTGGCTGAGCCGCCGCCGGATCCCCGCCGGGCCGGGCTCATGCCCGAGATGCTGGAGCGGATTGACCTGATCAAGGCGCACCTGCCGCCGTTCTTCAAAATCGGCCTGCCGGACATGCAGGGCCCTTACAACATCGCCCATGCCATCGTCGGCGAAGAGGCGCTTGTGGGACCGTACCTGACCCCGGAAAGCTTCCGCGATCTTATGGAACACGTCACAACCTACTGGATCACATGCCGCCGCCTGCTCCTTGACCGGATCGGCCCGGACTACCAGGTGCCATACCAGCGCAGTCCGCATATTGCCGAATGCTCGGTGAACCTTGTTCCCGCCAAGGTGTATTGCAAGCACATCCTGCCGCATGATCTCCGGATCGTGAAGGAACTCGGACCGCCCACGATTCACACATGCAGTGGCCCCCATGTCTTCCGGGTCACGCTGGAGCATCTTCCGCTGATCGAGACGGAGTGCGGCCGCATCCCCTGCGCCGTGGCGGGTTACACGACGGTGGACGAGGCGTTTGCCGCAGTCCGCGGAAAACCGATCCTGCTCAACATCGGCCAGGAGGTTCCGGCGGACTTCGATGCGGCCTTCGCGATGATCCAAAAAGACCTCAACCTGTACGCCGAGCACCCGCGCCTGGCATTTGGCTACACCGGCATGGACTGGCGCTGGAAGGACCGCCCGGCCATCCGCGCCCTGCATCGGCGGCTGGACGCGTACTGGGAAGAGCGCGTGCAGGGGTGAGAATACCGCCTCGCAAGCGCCAGCCAACAGCATCATGCCGAACACGGCGGGCAATCTTCGAGACCGTAGATCAGATTTATGGCGCAATTTACTCGAGAAACGTCCTCTGGTTACTTCATTTAGCCCGTGTCTGTTGAAGTTTACCAATTTCATCTTGATGGCTATGGCTGAGTAGCAACAAAGGAAGTAACTACTCACCACGAATTACACGGATAGCACGGATGAAGACGAAGCCATATAAATGATTAAGAAAATATGGTTTTTTCCTCTATCAGTGTTATCCGTGATATCCGTGGTAAAAATGTCTTTAGATATGCTACCTGGAATGAAGACACCATCCATGAACGTAGCCGTAGTCATTCTAAACTGGAACCAGGCGGCGGCCACCATTCGCTGTGTCGAGGCTGTGGCCGCCTGGACGCATGTGGCGCCCGATATCTGGGTCGTGGACAACGCCTCGCAGGACGGCAGTCGGGACTTGATCCCGAAGCAATGTCCGACGGCCCATGTCCTGGCCAGCGACAGCAACCTGGGCTTCGCGGGTGGCAATAATCTGGCCCTGCGCCGGATCCTGTCCGCCCAGTCTGATGTTGTGCTTCTGCTGAACAACGACGCGGTCATCACCGAGGACCAGGTTCAGCACCTGCTGACGGAGCTCGAAACGCACCCGTGCTTGGGGCTCGTGGGTCCGCTCCTGGATGAGCGGCGCGGCCTGCCTGCGCGAAGCGCTCCGGCGAAAGCAGGCCTGCAGCAAGTCTTTATCGCCGGCGGACGGGATATTGCGCGGCATTTGGGGACACGCCATGAGGAGAAAGCGGCAGATCTTCCCGCGCTGATTGCGACGCACCGGCTCCTGGACGTGGATTACGTGCCGGGTACCGTTGCCCTCATCCGGGCCGAAGTGTTCCGGATAGTGGGACTGTTTGATGAGGACTATTTTTTCAGCGGTGAGATGGCCGATTTTTGCCGCCGTGCCGGTGTCCAGGGTTATGCCAGCGCGGTTTGCCCGCATGCCTGGGCAACGCATGAACCAGGCGGCGGCGCGCGTTCCACGCTCTATCGCTATTACACGCTGCGCAACCGGTTTCTTTACATCCGGAAATTTAATCCGTCCCGGCGCGCGCTGTATGCTTGCCTCTGGAGTGCCGTTGCTCTGGCGATGGCGGCACGCTCGTTGATTCAGGGCCGCCCGGTGGAAGCGCGTGCGGCCTGGCGCGCCCTGCGCGACGGCCTGGCCGGGCGGTTTGGAAATCGGAATGCGCTGTTCGGCGCCTGATGGCGCGAGTGGCTGAAGCAACTGCGTACAGCCGACTTTGCTTCGCTGACACAGGACGTTCCGCGGCGCGCGGACGCGCCGCGGAATGGCCGGAGCGACTTCGTCCCCCGGCCATTGGCTACCTTTGATCAATCAGCACTTCACAGTCTCAAAAGGTCCTGCTATTCTTTGGGCAGATGAAAGGAGGAACGCAGACATGACTACAGCAATCGCAGATGAAATACTCGATAGCGCCCTCCGGCAACCGGTGAAAGATAGGGCACGCATTGCCGAGACCCTCATTGCGAGTCTGGACGTTGTGGTGGACCGCGAGATCGAGCAAGCTTGGCAGCATGAAATAG
>JAHIMN010000101.1 GCA_018896395.1 Verrucomicrobiota bacterium
CGGCAAAACATTCTGTTCCGTGTCGCGTCCTGGGCAGTGTCGGTGGACAAAGATTTACCGTTCAATACAAAGAAAAGACAATAATCGATCTTCTTCTGGCAAAATTGAGTGATACATGGAGAAATGCCATCCCTTCGCGATTAAAAAACACTCTTGCGTGACCCAGTCACGAAGAGTCGCGAATTGTCGGCATCATGCACCCCGCGTTTTAAGCCGATTTCAATGCGATAGGCCATGGAGATGATGGTCGATGGTTTATGGTAAATGGCCCGCCTGCAGCGCTATACGCAGCATTGCGGGCAGGTTAATGACTCGAAGGAGTGTAGCCTAACCTGATTTCATGAAAATGGAAGAAAAAAGCGCGCGCGCTTGCCGCTTGCTTTGCAAGCGCATTTCCGGCAACATAAGTTTGGCTTGCAAGGAAAGGGTCTCATATGCTCGATGATGTAAAAGAGAAGATTGCGCCCCTGGTGGCCCGCCTCGCGGAAATGCGGGGTTATCTTTGACGTCGCGACCCGTGAAACCGCGCTGGCCGCACTCGAAAACAAAATGGCCGCGCCCGATTTCTGGAACGACCAAAATGCCGCCAAGTTGGTGATTGACCAGGCCAATGCCCAGCGCGCCGTGCTGAATCCGTTCAAGGCCGTCTCCGGCCGGCTGGAAGATGCCCGCATTCTGGTGGAACTGGCCGAGGCGGAAGCCGATCAAGCGCATCGCGCGGATACGCTCGGCGAGATCAACCGGGAACTCGAGCAATTCGAGGCGGCCTTCCGCAAACTGGAAATCGAAGCCCTCTTCAACGGCAAGCTGGACCGGCATAATGCCTACATTAACTTGCACGCGGGTGCGGGCGGCACGGAGGCCTGCGACTGGGCCGGTATGCTCATGCGCATGTACCGTCGCTATTGCGAACAGCATGGGTTCCAGGTGACTATACTGGATATGCTTGCCGGCGAGGAGGCCGGCGTTAAAAGCGCGACGCTGTTGGTCGAGGGCGAGTATGCCTATGGTTATCTCTCGGCGGAACGCGGTGTTCACCGGCTGGTGCGCATTAGTCCATTCGATTCCAATAAGCGGCGGCACACTTCCTTTGCCTCGCTGGATGTCGTGGCGGAACTGGACGACGATGCGGAAGTGGAAATTACGGAGGACGATTTACGGGTGGATACGTATCGCTCCGGCGGTGCCGGCGGCCAGCATGTCAACAAGACCGATTCGGCCATTCGCCTGACGCATCTTGCGACGGGGATCGTTGTATCCTGCCAGTCGGAGCGTTCGCAACATGCCAACCGGACGAAGGCCATGAAGCTCCTGCGCGCGCGGGTGTACGAATTCATGCAGGACCAGAAGCGGCAGGAGATGGAAAAGTTTTACGGCGAGAAAGGCGAGATTGCCTGGGGCCGCCAGATTCGCTCCTATGTGCTTCAGCCTTATACCATGGCCAAGGACCACCGCACGGACGTCGAAGTCGGCAATGTCATGGGCGTGCTCGAAGGCGATCTGGACAGATTTATTGAAGCCTATTTGAAATATAAGCGGACGATAGAAGCACGTTGAGCGTAGCGCGTGGGGGTAGATCGGAAAGCGGACGACGGACGCCGGACACCAGACGCCGGACGGCAGACATCGGAAAACGGAATAAGCAAACGCCCAACGTCGAATGGAAGAGCGCAGGACGGAGATCAGATAACGAAGAACGAGGAACGAAGAACCAAGAACGAAAATGAGCATCCGAAGCATGACCGGGCACGGGCGGGCCGAGTTGGCCGCCGGCGGCGTCAAGGTCGCCGTCGAATTGCGCGCGGTCAATCATCGCCAGTTTGAAGCGCGCCTGGATCTTCCCCCGGCGCTGACGGCGATCGAGGCCGACGTGCGCGCGCGCCTGCACGAGCGGATTGCCCGCGGGTATGTGACCTGCCGGGTGCAACTGGATGTGTCCGCCCGAACCCGGCGGGCGGACTTCCGTGTGGATTCCGATTTGGCCACAGCGTTCGTGGGGCGCTTGCGCCAGGCGGGCCAGAAGCTGGGGTTAAAAGATGATTTAACCGTCAGTGCCCTCCTCAGCATGCCCGGTCTTGTGACCAGCACCGACGTGCCGGCAAAGCTGGATAAGATCGGTCCGCAGGCCATCAAGTGCCTGGACCAGGCGCTGAAATCATTCCTGGCGATGCGCGCCGTTGAGGGGCGGGAACTGGGGCAGGATATCCAGGCGCGCCTGCGGGTCCTTGGCGGCAGCGTGGATAAGATTGCCGGCCGCGCGCCGGAAGTGGCCGAAACCTACCGCCAGGCTCTGCTGGCGCGTCTGCAGAAGGCGGGTGTGCCGTTAAATCAGGGCGATGACCGGCTGATCCGGGAGGTTGCGCTCTTCGCGGACCGTTCGGACATTACCGAGGAAGTGACCCGCCTGCGCAGTCATCTCAAGCAGGCTCGCGCGCAGTTGGTCTCGGCCACACCGGTGGCGTCGGCCACACCGGTGGCATCGGCCACGCCGGTGGGAAGGACCCTGGATTTTCTTTTGCAGGAAATGTTCCGGGAAATCAATACGATCGGCTCCAAGGCCAACGATGCGGACATAAGCCGTATGGTGGTAAAAGCCAAGGCCGAGTTGGAGCGTATCCGCGAACAGGTTCAAAACGTGGAATGAATGCACCCGTCCAGCGTCCGTTATTGCTGGTTGTTTCCGCTCCCTCGGGCGCGGGGAAGACGACGCTGGGCGCGCGGTTGCTGGAGGCGTTTCCTGCCATGGTCCGTTCCGTTTCCTGCACCACGCGCGCGCCGCGGCCGGACGAAGTAAACGGCCGGGATTATGTTTTTTTAGATGCCGTGGAATTCCAGCAGCGGATTGCCGCGGGCACTTTCCTGGAGTATGCCCAGGTGCATGGCGCAAGCTACGGCACGCCCCGCGAACCGGTCGAGCAAGCCCTGCGGGCGGGACGCGACGTGCTGTTGATTATTGATGTGCAGGGCGCCGAGCGCATCCGGCAGTTGCTGGCGCCCTCCGCCGCCGGCGAATCCGCCGCCGGCGAATCCGCCGCCGGCGACTTGCGGCGCGCGTTTGTGGATGTTTTCATTATGCCGCCGGATAGCGAATCCCTTCGCCGGCGGCTGGTGGCGCGGGGCCAGGACGACGCGGCCGAGATCGAGCGGCGTCTTAAAAATGCCGGGGGCGAAATGGCGGGCGCTTCGCGTTATCAGTATCGGATTGTCAACGATCGCCTGGAGGACGCGGTGGCGCGCCTGCGGGCCATTGTGTTGAAAGAGAAGCAAACATCCAACGCTCAACGCCGAACGCCCAACGTCCAATGAAATACGGATAGGACAGATGGTAAAGCGAGGTGAATTATGGCTGATAACAAACATATTGTTTTGGGAGTGACCGGGTCAATTGCCGCCTACAAGGCTGCCGAGCTGGTTCGCCTGATGATTAAAAAAAACCGGGAGGTGTCGGTCGTCATGACCCAGGCGGCCACCCGGTTTGTCGGGGAACTGACCTTCCGCACCCTGACCCGCCGCCCCGTGGTTCTTGACATGTTCCAGGAGACGGAAACCTGGCGGCCGACGCATATCTCATTGGCCGACTGGGCCGATGTGCTTGTGATTGCGCCCTGCACGGCCAACGTGATGGCCAAACTGGCGCACGGCCTGGCCGATGATGCCCTGACGGCTACGGCCTTAGCCTGCGCGGCACCGCTGGTGGTGGCGCCGGCCATGAATGAAAAAATGTGGATTCATCCGGCGACTCAGGAAAATGTGCGCATCTTGAAAGCGCGCGGCGCGGTGATCGTGGATGTGGAGCAGGGCGAGCTGGCCTGCGGCTACGAGGGCCGGGGCCGGCTGGCATCCCTGGAGACGATCCTGAAAGCCGTTGAGCGGCGCCTGAAGTCATAAAACCATCCATTGATTGCGGATTTTGGATTGCGGATTGCGGATTTTTCATGCCAGAGGCAGATCCGCCTAAGGCGGACAATCAGAAATTAAAAATCCGAAATCAGAAATAATTGGCCATGCGCATTCTGATTACAGCCGGACCAACGCGCGAAATGATTGATCCAGTGCGTTTTCTAAGCAACCGGTCCAGCGGCAAGATGGGGTATGCCTTGGCGCGCGTTGCCGCGCGGCGGGGGCATGTCGTCACGTTGATTTCCGGCCCGGTGGCGCTGCGACCGCCGCCGAAGGTGTCCTTGGTGGCGGTCATGACGGCAGACGAGATGCTTTCGGCAGTTAAACGCTATCTATCCCGATGCGATGCGCTTATCATGGCCGCCGCCGTGGCCGACTGGCGGCCCCGCCGGGTCAGGGCGCAAAAAATAAAAAAAACAACGGGACCCAAAGTGTTGCGCCTGGAACCGACAGCGGACATTCTAAAAACCTTGCGGACCAAAAAGGGGCGGCGCGTATTTATCGGATTCGCGGCGGAAACGGAACGGATGCTGGTGAGAGCTCGACGCAAGTTGGCGGAAAAGGGGCTGGATCTGATCGTGGCCAATGACGTGAGCCGCCCTGATGCCGGGTTCGAAGTGGATACCAACCAAGTGACGTTGATGGAGGCTTCCGGCGGAGTGCGCGTCTTGCCCCTCATGACCAAAATGAAGGTGGCGGCGCGAATCCTGGACTGGCTGGAGGCATCCGAACGCCGTTGAGAAACAAGCATATTCCAACGATGAGCGCCTGAACAGCCAAGTCGATGTTGTCGAAAACTTTTCCCCGCATGGAATGTCAGGGTTTTAGCCCAGCTTACTGCACGATAACAGTCACTTTATCAACCAGGATCGGGCCGTTCTGGTCCAGGATGCCGTCCATGGGATAATCAACGGCGAACCAGAAGTAATAAGTCCCGGGGGACAAAGAACTATTCAACAATGATGTGGAAGAGAGGTTGCATAGAGGCCCCTGATACACGGGTTGGCAATACGACAAATCTCCGTTAAATTCTTCCCATTGTGCGCCTAAGTAAAAACATCCACCATTTCCAGAGGCGACAACCCACCAGTCAACACCTGTGCCCGCATATTCCCCCGCATTCATTGCCACGGTGATGGACACAGGCTCGGGATAATTAACAGTGATCGTATCCGTTACGCCATTGGCTTTGATTGTCGGTCCGACATGCGCAGGTTCTTCGCCGCCCGTGCCAAACGCCTTGATACAGACATTGAAATACTCGCCACTATCCTCAGCTTCATACCAGGTGCTGCCATTCGCGCTCGTGTAGCTTTCGCCGGAGGAAGCTGTCGCCGCACTGCTGTAATCCGGATAGCGATATTCAATCGCGATTGGCGAATTGTATCCTGGGGTCGTCATTTTGACGACCACGGAGAAGCGCGTTGAACACGTTACCGGCGAATCCAAAGTCACCGTGTAATAACCGGCATAGGTGAGCGTACCTGTCTTTGTAGCGCTCAGCGTGCCGTTGGTTGGACTCCCGACGGTTACCCCCGTATAGACGCGGACTTCGTAACTGGCGTCGGCGGCGGGCGCGTAAAAACTGACCGCCTCAATTGTGCCGGATGCATTGGTGAAAATATTGGCGCCCCAGGCCGTTGTGCTCCCATAACCAAAGGCAGTGCAAAAACCCAGCGGATCGTATTGATAGACGGATGCATAATTCGCCGTGGATTCCGCGTTTAAAAACAGGCAATTGTTGTTGCCAATGTGGGCGTCATAATATGAAATCCAGAAGTACCCGGCATCGCCCCAGGAGGTGCCCCAACTATTCTTGATCAGAAAGGCGCCGTCGCCGGAGGGAGTCATATCGAACTTGGTGCGATCAAACGCATCATCCCACCCGACAATGGTAATCGCATGCCCCCATGCGGAGACATAATCGCCGTTATAATAATACGCGTAGTTGGCGCTGTTGTAATAAGCACCATTGTAACAGAATGCAGAATAGATGCCGCCATAAGTCATAATGGCCTGCTTGATGGCATCATTATCGGTGTTGCCTACGGCGCGATCGGGAATAAATTGCGCGCTCTGAATATGTTTTTGAACCGTTAAACCGGTGGGACTGCTAGGTCCGTTGGAATATGGATCCGCGGATTCAAGGACTGGTCCGCCCCAGCGGCCCAGGTAGGCCAGCGACATTAAATGATTGCCGCCTTCTCCATAGGCGTAGTCGAATCCGTGTAAATTGGCCAGGTTGTTTTCCGAGAAATCCCAGGTTTCACCGGTCAGGAGACAGGACTCCATTGAACCGAACGTGCCAAAAGTCCAGCAATTACCATAAGCTCCCTGATCCTTGACGGATGACACTTTACCATAAGGTGTGCGTAAATCATAACTGGCGGGTAATGACGCCTTGAGCTTGTTCCGTTGTGCCGATAAAAAAGATGCCGTGGGCTGGGGGAGTTTGAATGGAGCCGGTATATAGCCCAGACCATGGCCATCCGCTGTGCGAGTGGTTAAGGCTTTAGTCTGCCGTTGCGCCTGGTATTGCAGGAATTCGGGATTAAGCGGTGCCCGTTCAAGGGCCCATGCCGTCATAGTACCAGCCAGCACCATTGCAAACACCATAAATCCAACGATTAATAAACTATGTTTTTTCATGACTCGATCCTCTTTGCCCTTGTGAATGAGCTATAAATTTTCATCTATCATATCATGTTTATAACATAATAGATTGTCCGGTGAAATCAAGGAAAAAATAACATAAAAAATGCTTGTTTGCCTGCCAACCATCCGGCGCTCAGCTATAAATTCTTATGCAACCTAACGCGATTTGCGACAATGAAATGCATGGGAATTTCAATCCGTGGCCGACTGGCGGCCCTGTCGGGTCAGTCCGCAAAAAATAAAGAAAACAACGGCGACCCCGTGCGTTGCGCCTGGAACCGACACCGGACATTCTCAAAACCTTGCGGACCAAAATGGGGCGGCGCGTATTTATCGGATTCGCGGCGGAAACGGAACGGATGCTGGCGGGAGCTCGACGCAAGTTGGCGGAAAAGTGGCTGGATCTGATCGTGGCCAATGACGTGAGCCGCCGCGATGCCGGGTTCGAAGTAAACACCAATCGGGTGACGTTGATGGAGGCTTCCGGCGGAGTGCGCGTCTTGCCCCTCATGACCAAAATGAAGGTGGCGGCGCGAATCCTGGACTGGCTGGAGGCACGCTCGGGGCAACGCCTGCGGAAAACCATGGGGTCTCCCGCAGGCGTTGGTTTGTTCATTGCATCCGGCCTGAAACCGGATTAATGCGTCCAATACCAATAAGCCCAGTCCATATAATAATTGTAATAGTAGTTCGCGTAACTGCTATTGCCCGCATACAAGTAGTAATAATAGTAGGCATAGGCATAATAGTATAAGCAATAGGCCGCATACTGGTGTGATCCCGTGGAAGCATACGCGGCATAATAGTAATTCGCGAGCACCTGATTGGCAGAGCTCATGTAATAATAGTAAAAACTATACGCCTGAGAGGTTTGGCCATAACTCAGATAGTAACAGCCCCCGGCATAGGCATAATAGTAATAAGCGTAATACAGGTCCGAGCTCGACCCCGTGGAGTAATACCTGTTGAGATAATAATTCGCATAACTCAGATAGTACTGGTAATAGTCATAATATTCGTTTCCAGTGTCATTAAGTTTCAAGGTGTGAGTCCACGTACCACTGCCGTAGGGCCGGCACACCCAATCGTAGGTGTTAACAGTCGGACCGTTGTCAGGCCAGGGATCCCTCAAATATACCGTATTGCCTTCGGTGCCGTGGGCAACGACGATATGCCCGCCGCCACTATCCCATCCCCAACGGAGCACGGCCGGTCGCCCGGCGGTCATTTCACCCGCCAGAGTTGACAGCGACATGGCAGAAGCAGATCCCGTGCTGGAAATGGACCCGAAATGATCCAGGACTTCATCACAACCGTGCATACTTGAATCCGTCGAGCCATACAGATAGTTCGGGACATTTTGCCCGCCAACCGCCCATTCCGCAATGGCCGTTTGCGAGTACGAATTCCCGAAGAATTCGAGAACCATCTGGGAACTGGCGTTCCAACACCACTGGTCCATCTCCTGATTACGCTGTGTGACGCTCAGGACGGTTCCAAAACAAGAATTTGCCGCCGTCAGTACGGCAATCGCGGCGATCGCAATAACCTTTGGCAGATAATGACGAATGTTCATGGTGGGTCTTCCTCCTGTTGGATTATCGATTTGCTTACTTGAGAGCGTCTTTGACAACCGGTTTCAACTGTTCAATGACGCTGGCCGCGGTCCCCAGGGTCGCATAATCATCAGCAGGCTTTCCTGTTGCCATGGGTTTCTGTGTGACCAACCGGGTTAGGTTTTGCGAATCTTTTTCCGGAACGGTGAACAAATATTGCTTTGCTTGGAAAACAACGATCAGCATCGGATGGTAGCCTTGCGAGGCCTTCCATTGACGGCTGAGCGCCCCCAATTCTTTCGCTAATCCGGCGTATCCCAGGGAAACCGCTTGCCACTGGTTGTCGAGCCAATCGACAACCAGAATGGCACGGGACTGTTCTGCGATCAGAACAGGGAAATACCACATCGTGGTCGGGGTTACTATCGAGGTAACCGCCGAACCGGCCTGGTATTGGTCCAAAGCACGGGGGGGAATCGTATATACAAGGAAAGGATCTCCCAGTGAGGCCGTGTCCAGGGAATCGCCGGGGGCAAAGCCGTATTCTTCCAACGATATCACGGGGATTTTATTTAAAAACGGTTGGAGGCCCTGAGCGGCCGCTTGCTGAACGTCTGCGGGAGCATCCTGATTAGCCATCACACAAGGAACGGATAAAATCCATCCCATTACTATGAATACGGCCAACAGTTTTACGGTTTTCATGTGTTTGTATCTCCTTGCTGTGCTCGTGTTAAACTAAATCTGCTGTGCCGGCTTGATCGCTATTGATTTATTAACGAGTCAGTTTCAAAAGTTTTCTACAATTGATGTCAACACGGTATTCTGCCGTCCAAAGCATGCCGAATTATTCAAATCACCTCCTCACGCATCAAAAACCGATTTTTCGAACGTTTTTCGACAAGCTCCCGCCCTCAAGGCCACCACCGCAAATCACCGCCTGCATGAAGTTCCATAACAAGATCAACAAACAAAGGGTCCTGCAGACTGAAAGCCCATAAAATCATTGGCTTTTATAGTGGTTTCTGTTCCCCGCATTTAGAGAGGACTGCCGTCCCATATACCGCCGATGTAGTTCTGATCGCCACTGCTGGACAGCAGGATATACCACTGCCCCGATGTCGTGTTGTAGATGCCCAGATCCGTGTACCGGTCGCCATCAATGTCGCCGGTGATCGGCGTATAGCCGGTCAAGCCGAACCACATGCTGGCTTGGCTGTAGTTATAACGCGACCTCAGGATGTACCAGTAACCGGTGGACTCGTTGTAGAGCATGGGGTCGGCATAGCGATCGCCGTCAAAGTCCCCGCATACGGGGGTGTATCCGGGAGCACCCCATTGCCGATAGTAATAATCCCCGTAGTTATATCTGGATGCCAGAATATACCACTCGCCGCTTGCGTTGAAATAAGCAATGGGGTCGGCATAGCGATCGCCGTCATAATCCCCGCAAACAGGCGTTACGCCCGTGACGTACCAGACGACGGGAATAGAATAGCGCGAATAACTGTTAGCGGAGCGATAGAAGCTCCAGTAGCCACTGGAGGTATCCAAAACCGCTGGATCCGCCAGACGGTCGCCGTCGAAATCGCCCGGCTGAGCAAGACACTGGCTGTCATAGACCGTGGGAAAATTATAATAGCCATAATAAGACAGCAGGAGGCGCAAGCTCCCGTCGTTGCGGAAGAGCCCCGGATCGGCATAGCGATCGCCGTCATAATCAGCCAGCAAGGGCTGACCCTGCTGGGTCGGTGGCGTCGGGGTTACCCCGGTCCAGCCGTTGTCTTTCAGGATGCCCATGGTAACGGGCCCGGGATCGTGGATGGCTTCGCCGTAATTAACCGAATACGTCATCATGGCATTGACGGTGCCGTTGAAGATTTCATCCAGGTGCGCATAACTCGAACCCTGTGCCCATGTGCTCGGCGCATACAGCTTGACCTTGGATCCGCCATTGCCCGTGTTGGCGTTGGCACCATTGAAATAGACGCTGCCGCTCACCAACTGGTTGTACAGCGCGGCCGAGCCGCTGGTGTAGGTAATCAGTTTCGTGCCGGCCCCGTTTTCGGTGTAACGATCATAAATGACAGGATAATCGGACGAGCCATCGGATAAGCCCCAATATCCCAGTCCGCTCGAAACATACATGGACCCTATGAATCCGAGTCCATGGCACATCTCGTGCATGATGACCTGGGCGAAATCAATCTCGGTGCTGGGACAAGCGCCGTCTGTTCCGTAATACCAGTCCGTGAACTGGGCGTTATAAGCAATCACAATTTCTTCCGTGCCGCCGTTCAGGTCGCTGCCATATAAGGCGTTGGCAATGGC
>JAHIMN010000102.1 GCA_018896395.1 Verrucomicrobiota bacterium
TAGGTCTTTCCAATGGCGCCGATAGACGCCCCGCCGCCGATAACGGTAGCACCCATCGTACAGAATAAGAAAAACCATCCAATGTTCCGCCCCGCCACTAAAAAATCATCGCTGTTATGAATATCTCTGGCTTTTGAAACGCCTTTGATAAAAATGAAAGTGATATATAACGCAACCACGCCCCAAGTAATCCAGAGCGGATTGTTAAACCATATATTTTGAATAATATCCAACATCACGTCGCACCATTCCTTTCCGGCATGCATCCCCAACGTTGCATTAAACCCTTAAGCTCTCCGTTTGTGTCCAGAATTGCCATCTGCATCGGCTCACCGCGCAACGCATCAAGGTCTTTGCCCGCAATATGGTATGCGTTCGATGAAGGCCAGTGCTTGGCGATCCATTCCTCAAAAACATCAAACGCGTACCAGTGCGACGTATAAGCCGTATGGGTGCGAATATGACCCGTTGCCACCGTCTCCCGCACCGCATCGTTATCACGAGTGAGCACGTGTCCCTCCTTGACGATATTGCCGTCCGTGTCGCGGACGTCAACCACCACGCATTCATCTGTGCTGTGGGCGCGTTTGTAAGCTCGTGGTACTTGGACGTAATGAGACGTCGCATACTTATCAGGTATCAGCCACCTGGGTTGGCCGGAGACGTCCATGGTAGACTCGTAGTTGCAGAGCGCAAAAGTTGCCACCGCCTCGCGTCGGTAACCGCTGATGATGGCGATTCCGCCCGCACTCTCCACCGCACGTCGCATTGCCTTGAAAAGCTTGGTGGCGCCCTCGGGACCCTGCATGACACCGATGGAATTGCAAACGCTGATCGCCACGGGGAAAGGTTCGCCCTCCATCGGTTGCAGATCAAACGCGGAGCCATGATCGAAAAATATTTTATGATCCAGCAGACTGCCTAATCCGTTTTTGCGTAGTTTGGCTCTGGCCAACTCCAACATCTGGGTGGAAAAATCAACACCGCCCACGGACACGAGTTGCTCGGCCCACAAGGGATCATATGCGAACGCCGGATTTTTTCTTCTCGCCCTCTCCAGCAGCTGCGCATCGGCCGGCTTTAATTGGGCAACACTCGTC
This sequence comes from Verrucomicrobiota bacterium, assembly GCA_018896395.1. Classification (GTDB taxonomy): domain Bacteria; phylum Verrucomicrobiota; class Kiritimatiellia; order JAAZAB01; family JAAZAB01; genus VSJD01. The sequence continues at coordinate 1,101 of JAHIMN010000102.1, forward strand.
GTTTTCATCGCATAACGCAGATGCAACCGCCCCGAACCACAGCCGACATCGTACAAGCAAAGCCTCTTTTTGCGTTCCCGAGCAAGGTATAACAGCACGCGATCTAAAAGATCCTCCTCGAAACCTTCGTAGGCCGTCACATCGGGGTGGCCCCCCACAATGCGGTCCTCGTAAACCGAGGCGCAGGCATCCCACACGCGTTGGTCCCTGGCGCAGGTGTCTTGCAAGATATCGGTCAAACACATGTTGACACCTTCCCACCGGCAATCTCCTCGGCAAACTGTCCCAAATCCGGAATAACAACCCGCTCGATATACTTGTCGTTCATCAGCCGCAGTAATGCCGCATAGCTGACCCGAAACTTGATGGAGTCGCCCACGGCCATCCCACTGTTACTAATGCCGAGGTTGACAACCGTGATATCACTGCTCGCGCCGGCAATCTGATACTCGGGATTGAAGGGGGTCAGTCCCAACACGTCAGTATCAAGTTGACCAATGGTAACTAGCGCCCGGTACCCGCGCTGTCCTGGTGTCAGGTCTTTGTTCACAAAGCTGGGAAAAGGCGACATCTCGGTGGTCTCGCCCATCGGCACCAGGTTTTTTTCCTTGATCTCAGCGATTTCCGCCTCGACCACGACAACATCATCACGCAAGCCGCGCAAGGTGCCGCCATGGATCAGATCGGTTCCCAGAAACAGTGCCTCACCGATCCTGAAGTGGTTCACGGCCTTCGGTACCAATCCCTCCAACACCATCGGCAGCACGACGGTAGATCCCGCCGAGATGAGGGGGATTTTGTGTTTAAATTTAAGTTCCAACAGTTCCCGGTAAAGCACCAGTTGCATGAGCTGGTCGATGCTGGGAACGGCGCCCGCCAAGCAGCCAAGATTGGCGCCGATGCCCAGCACTTCGATGTTCGGCATGTGAAAGACCCTCTCGTAGAATTTAGTCAGCGAGCCAGGCAGGATTCCCTCGCGCAGGTCGCCCAGTTCAATCATGATAATTGTTTTGTGCACTTTATCCTGCCGTTGGGCCTCCTGGCTAAGCGCCTCAATCACTTCGATTTCGCTGTTGAGACTGACATTGGACAAGGCGACAATCTGTTCAATTGCCGACAGATGCGGCGGACGCAGATACCATATCTCGGCATCCGGGACCGCGTCCTTGACCGTAGAAATGTTTTTCAACCTTGAATCGCCGATGGATGTGACCCCCAGCATTCCCAAGGCGCGGAGAATATCGCTATGTCCGCACAGCACCTTGGAAACCACCGTATACAATGCGCCGTGATCCTTCATCCAGGCGCTAATCACGTTAAGATTGTGACGCAAGTGATACAAATTGATGGTGGCCCTGGTCATCGCTTCAGCCTCATTTCCGCGTACTTGGTATTGAAACCAAGACGTTCATAAAGACGTTTGGCGGGATTGTCATATTCCACGTGCAGGCATACATCTCCCGCACACTCCGCTATGGCACGCTCGCATAGTTTGCGCCCTGTTCCTTGACTACGGCACTGTTTTGTAACCGCGATAAAGAGCAGAAGATTGGGAGGAATGTAGCCTTCCATTCCCGTACGCAGCATCACCAGCGCGCCAAGCAGCCGCCGATCCTGTTCGGCAAGCAGGACAAAGCCGCCCCTGCCTGGTTGGGCCGAGAATGCATAATCGAGGCCGCGTTCAATATCTTCAACTGTATCTTCGTACGGTTTGAGATTTTTGTGCAGAAAACCCGCCAGCGACAGTCGGTCTATCCACTCTGGAAACGCTGCGGAATTAATTATTTTATGTATTTTCATAACCAACGAACAGGCGTAAATACGCGCCCGATTCCTATTTCTTTTGGGGAGTTATGACGTGGACCGGGGCAACCACAAAATGATTCCCGGCCACAGCTTGCGAATAAATCCGGCGGAACCGTTATAAATCAGGCTCCGCAGCGGGGCAACTTTTACTTTAATCCGCCTCCGTTCATGACATGATTATATGATGCCCCCCCCCATTCAGCATGTCAACGCCTTTTTTCACATTTTTTTTCGTACTGCGTCAGCCCGCCTGCCTGGCAGGCATTGGAAAAACCGCGGAGATAGAAGGGCGAACGGTAAAAGAACTGAAGGAAATACAGTCCGAAGCCTACCGGCAGGCACAGATAGTCATGGGTAAGACGGACACGGAAGCGATCGCCACCTATGGCGACGCATATAGCCGGGATCCGGTGTTTTACTCGTTCCTTAAAACTTTTGATTCATACAAAAACACGATTGACGATAAATCAACCGTGATTTTAACCACCGACAGTGATAATTATAAATATCTTAAATCGCCGAACTGATCAGTATAAATATCCCCATATCTGCAGCCTGTCTGAATCTCCGAGCCACCTTACGCCTATATCTGTCCGGTAATACATGTTCTGGAGGATTATGTTATTTACTCTTGAATACACCTGCTTTCTGGCGTCTTCTACAGTTATTCCTGATCCTGTGATCACCAAGATATATCCTGAATCTCCTGCAACAGCCCAGGTATCATTTACTATTTTTACATCGCCAAGATGAACTCCGTCAAGATTCTGTTTCCTGAAAAGTATTGAGAGATCCTGGTATATCGCGGCTTCCCGTTTATCCTCATATGGAAATGGCGGGATAACAACAACGACCCCTATCTGGAAGCCTTTCTTAATTTTTAGCTCCGGTTTTTCTTTCTTCGCGAGCCGGTAAAAAAAATTTCCCCATTCACTCGAAACGCCTTCTATCTGTACGCTTATCGTGGGATATCCAAAACGCGATGTGAACTCAAGCGGGTAGATGCTCTTTGCATTCGCTATGCAGTTTATGTCTATATAGCCAATATATCCTGACTTCGCCAGCTCAGGCTTTATTTTCATCAGTGTATTCCTGAATATCTCGTTCTCGGGAGACCAGTACATCAAAGTGCCCATCTCGCCGGTATATGGGCCAAGGTCTCCGGGAAACAGCTTTTTATGCTCAAAATTCACATTAATAGGATGGATAAAATCCTCTCCGTTAAAGAACGCACCAACCGCTACTTCTACTCCTTCGGCCATCTTCTGCAGCTGGAATTTCTTTATTTTCCTTGCCCAGGCTTTCTTGTTTTGCTCGAGTATCTCGATAAGGTCTTTCCCGTCCTCTTCCTGGCCAAGGAACAATATACCTTTCTGGTCAGAAGGCGTGTTTCCCGAAGGCTTGAAAATATATCTTCCCGGATTTGATTTTATGAAGTTTATGGCCGAGTCAAAATCCGCGAAGTCCCAATGAGCAAGCACAGACATGCCGGCTTTTTGCATCTCATTCTGGCCAAACTCCCGGTCTTCTTCAAGCTTGTCAGCGTACTTGCTTCCGCCGATTACAATCTTCCCCGAAGCGCGCAATGATTCTGCAATATTGCCAAAGCCTATATCATCAAAAACAATAACATCTGCCCAGTCCACATGCTTTTTCCAGTCATCAGCCTTGTCGAGAATTCCGTCGTAAACATCCTTGTCCGAATCTTTCTCTATGAACACCTTCACTTCATGACCCTCTTTTTTTATCTGCCAGGCCAGGTCGCCGCTCAGGCTCTCAAAAGATATAAAAAGAAATTTTTTGGGGCTTCCGTTCATCTGTTTTCCGTTGAATTATTTCTTCGCATCGAACTATTGACTGACAAACAATTTTCCTGATTTCAACATCATGGCTAAATCCTTATTAAAATCAAGTACGGATTAACGCCTTCAAACCCATCTTCCCCAAATAAAAATAAACCCAGTTGAATATTATGGCACTCTGGCATTTATTTGGAAACAAAATAATACTCTTGTCCAAAATAGATTTTTCTTGGACAGCATACGACGGTTAGTGATGAATGGGTCTGCCATTAAATCCCTCCGCCAAATAATGCATATATGCACGGACTGACCTCTTTCCCCTCTACTTCAGCCCCGACCCACGGTGGGCCGACCAGTAAAACGCGTTCCGCATCACGGTGGCCCAGTTGTTCCATTCCCAGAACGGCACATCGCCGCGCAGTGGTTCGCCGATCGGCGTGCCGGTGAAGCAAACCACGTAGCCTTTCTCGAACCGGCCGGCCACGATGAACGGGTGCGTACCATCCACGACCAGCGGCACGAGACTGCCCGGCTTGGGCTCGACTTCATGGTAATAGTAACAGCGGGGCTGATCCGTGAGTTCCACATCCAAAAGCAGGCCGTCGGGATTGGGTCCCGGCTGGAGCCGGGTGTTTTTAGCCTTGCGCACGTCGAACGGCCGGCCGAGTGTTCGTACCGGCAGCACTTCTTCGAGCGGTGACCCGGCCCAGCCGCCGGCGCCGTACGCCACGTGGCCGCCGAAGATCCACAGGGCGCCGCCTACGGCCACGTAATCGCGCAGCATCTGCATTCCGGCAAAGCCGAGGCCGCTGGCCTGCACATTGACCATGATGATCACCTGCTTGCGCAGGAGTTCGTCATAATCGTATGGGAAGTCGAGGACTTTCCCGCCGACCCCGAAGCCGTTGCTGTAGTAACTCCGGCGATACTTTGTCCAGGGTACCAGTTGAATCCAGAACTGGTCCAGCCGCCAGCGGTCGGTCATCAGGCCCTGCATCAGGTAAATTTCGTTACAAACCGGGTGCCCCAGGTTCGGGGGTCGCAGCAACGTGCGCCGCTTCGCCGGTGCCTGGCCGACATAGGCCGGCGTGACCATGTCCAGGGTGATGTTGTCCCCCCAGCGGTAGGCACCGATGTAAAAAGTCTCGAAACGATTGGTGACCTCACCCTGGGGAGTCGCGCACACCGCCTTCACCCGAATGACCAGCGGGTCCTGGCCGGGCGCCACGACCGCTACGGTTGCCGTGACCGGTTCCGCGGCCGGCGCGCCCACCGCCGTTTCGGGGAACGGCACGGCTTTCTGGTCCGTCACCGAATAGATCTCGCCGCTTAAGCGAACGCCCGCCACCGGGGTCACCGACCGGGCGAGCGCAAAGTTGAGCTTAAGGCGGTTGCCGGTCCGCTCCACCTGCAGGTCCGCCAGGAAATTGCTCGACGCGTGCTGCAGCCCGCCCAGGCCGCGGAACGGCACCGCCACGGATTCGACTTCCCACTCCTGGCCAGCCGGCATGTAGGTATCCTCCGCCACCCATTCGGTGGTGTAGGCTGAAGCGGCGTTGTAGAGGAACCCCAGCTTGTTGTAATCGAGCAGAAACGCCACCCCGGTCCGCTGCGGCTGGTCCAGAATCGCGGTCCAACCGGCCGTGACGTCCTTGATGTAATGCTCGCGGCCGTCCGCCTTAAGGATGCGGACCCCGCGCCGAGACGGCCGGAGCATGACCGTCCGTTCCTGGGTGGCGGTTCCGAGCGGAAATACGATGTGCTGCTGCCAGTAGGCGAAGAGCTTGGCAACGGTGTCGGTGTTCTTGAATTTAACGCGGCAGAAAACGCCGGGCACGCCGGCCTTGACCGTCAAGGTCTTTTCGAGCCGCAGTTTTGACAGTCGCGGGTCGGCCGTCTTGGTAGCATCCCGGCGGCCTTCGCTCAGCCGGCTGAAACGGACCGCGACCGTGTCCGGGCCGGACGCCAGCACCTCGGCATCGTAGGGTGCCCAGATGAACTCATCCGGACCGCCCCAGATGCGGTCCACAAACAGTCCGTAGCCACTGGGCGGCACCCAGTTGCCGGCGGTGCCGGGGATGCGGAAGTCGTCCCCCCGGGCGCCGCTTTTGCCGTTCACGGTGAGCACCAGGTATTCGTTGCCCAGCGTGACCATGCCGGTGGCGGCGTTCGTGACCAGCATGGCCGGCCGCACCGGAATGCCCCACTTCGCGCCCAGATAATCCTCCACGGCCCGCCGCTCGACTTCGCCGAGGGCACGGTCGTACACCAGGAGTTCGGCCATCTCGCCCGCAAAGAACTGCGGCACTTTGCCCCCGTGACGGCCGAGCCTGAACCGGCCGGTTTTGTTCCCGCTCTTGAATGCGCCGGTCCATTCGTTCTTCAGCGGTCCGAGCCAAGCCAGCCCGTTGATCCAGCCATAGACCCCGTCCGGGGCCGCGACGAGTTCGAAAACAGCCGCCGGGCCGGGGGTAATGCCGCGTTGCAGCATGCCCGGGTAGTTCCGCAGACGGAAGTTCTTGCCAAACCCGCCGGTGCCGTAGGCCGGTCCGTCAGCATCACCTGGCTGGCCGGACATGCCTTTCTCGTTCTCGAACCAGAGGAAAACCCCGTTCTCGTCGGTGGTCCGGTCCTTGATCACGGCAAAATAACTGTGCGCGGCCGGCAGGACAATGTCCTGCGGCGTGTCGAGCCATTCTTTGCCGCTGAAGCGCACCGCCGGCTTGCCGTTAAAACCATCCGCCACCCAGCGCGGCTGCTGCTCCGCTGCCGCCTGCGCCGCCGCGCGGTTATGGCCGCTACTGTCCGGCCAGGCCGCCAGCGGACTGCCGGTAGCGATACCGGTCACGGCATCGGCCTTGAGCCAGAGCGCCAGCCCGGCTGCCGGCGGTTCAGCCGCGGACAGGAATGATCGGAAGGATAGGACCGATAGGACACATAGGACGGATGCCACGATGCGCCATTCTCTCAGCTGACTCATCATCTGAAGACTCATCGTGCGCCTCCTTTCCGGGAGAGTTCGAACACCACCACTTTCCAGTGAAAAATCCACGGTACCTTGACTTCGGCACTGGCGCCTTTGCGGCTGACGGCAAGCGGTTGGTGCTGCGTCACCGGCGCCGCCTGATCGTCCGCGGCCTCGCACATCAGGAGCCAGGCGCGGCTGACCTGCCAGCCGTCCTGTTCCTTAAGTTTCACCGTCACCTCCCGGACCGGCGGCGGAAAGACGTTGTGCGGCACTTCTTCCAGGCCCGGGTTGACCGGCGGATTGATGAGATTGACGATGATCTGCCGCTCCCGGCCGGAGCGTTGCCGCTGGTACACCACCGGCTCCCACCAGAGGGTGGCGGCAGCGTTGACTTCAAGCCACTCTTTCGGCGCGGTCACCCGCGACCGGTCTTCTGCGTAGAAAAACGCCGAGTAGCGGGTGGCGAACTGCGGATAATTGCCAAAGCGCAGGCTACTGTCGTAGAACGGCTGGTGGACATAACTACCGGTGGCCGCCCGCAGGACGGTGTCGTAAATGCGGTCCACGGCATAAGCCGAGCCGCCGCGGCGCGGGGCATAGGGGTTGAAGTAGCCGCCGCGCTGGCGGTGCCATTCCTGGAGGTCGGCATTGTACTTCAGGTAGGCCGGCCAGAGGTGATACGGATTGCTTTTGTTGTAGGCGGCATAGATGCACTCATCCAGGATGTAGGCCCCGCCCCGGTCCCGCTCGACATTGGTCAGCGGATAGGTGTCGATATCGCCCTGGGAGCCGGAATTGTAGCCCCAGTAGAAGTTGGGAATGGCCTGGTTGATCCGCTTCTTGAAGCGGTTGAGCATCTTTGCGCTGATGGCGTCCGCCTCCGGGTAATCCTTGGCCACGATTTTGCCGGAGAAATCCGCATAACCGGGCCAGACCGTGACGTGGAAGTCCCAGCGCAGGCCGGGCATTTTGAAGATTTTCCAGGCTTGGATTACCTGGTCGGCGGCATAGTCGACCGTGTCTTCGCGGGCATAGTTCGGTACCCCGTTGAAGGGCGCAATGCCGTTGATGTCAAAGCCGTACTGGCCGACCTGCTTGTGCTTCCACAGTTGATACGTGTCGTAACTGCCGAGGACGTCGCCGGTGCTAATGTCATAGAGGAACCACTCGGGCCGCCGTTCGAGCCAGTATTCCAGTTTCGTGGACCAGGAATAGCCGTCGAAGTATGGCGTCCAGAGAATACCCTGCTTGGCCAGTTCCCGGCCGCAGGCCAGGATGGTGTTGCGGAAGCCCCGGTAGTAAGTGCCGCCATAACTCATCCATACCCCTGCGGTCGAGTACTGGTCGAATCCGGCGCCGGGCGCATACAGGCTCATCCCTTCCGTCTTGTTGGCGTAGGCCCGGCGAATACGCTCCGCGATTTTCGCGACATGTTTGCTGGTCTGCGGCTGCACCGGTTGCAGACCGAGACTGCCGAAATTGCAGCCCCAGTCCGGGCTGCCTTCGACCGCGACGCGCTGGGCGTCGGCGTGTACCTGGCAGAACTCCCGGTTGACGTCCAGCAATTGGCCGTTGGCGGAGAATTCGCCGCGCACTTCCAGGCCGTAAAGGAGACGGCCGGGTTGCCACGCAAAGCACACCTCTGTCCGTTCCCGCGGCTGGAGTTTAACCTGGTTAACTCCGATGCGTTCCGTGTCCGTCAGTTCGCCAACCGCCGAACAGCGAAGTTCGCCGGCCTGGGGCTGCTCCGTGCTGTTCTGGAGCGTCACGGTGACCGTGGCCGGCTCCCGCGGGTTGTAGCGGATTTTGTCGGGCCAGACCCGAACCACCCGGACGGCCGGGAGCGGCTTTGGCTCGGGGTCGAACGTGATCGAGTCGATGGCGCCCGCCGGCACGTTGCTGCTGATGGTGTCCGTGCCCGTCTGACACCAGTGCCCGGGGCTTTCATTGGCCGAGATATTGATATCGAGCGACTTCGGAAAATCGCTCACTTCCGCCACGAACGGCAGGTCAACCCAGCCGCCGCTGTTGCCCGGGAAACGCCAGCCGTAGGCGTTCACGACGGAGAGCAATTGGTGGGTGGCCTGGGGCGCATCCGGCAGTTCCAAGATGCGTACTGAGAAGCAACGCCCGATTGACGCCAGTTTGTCCATCCGCAAACGCACACTGCCATGGTACCGGCCGGGCTTCGGCTTCTGCAGCAGCGTGCCGATCAGGGCATGCCCGACCAAACCTTCCGGCACCGCCACGTACTTGCCGCCGCTCGCTTGCGGATCCTCCACGACGGTGGTTTTGGCGCCCGGCGGCAGGGAGCATTTTTCGGCTTCGATGACCAGCGGCGTTCCCCTGGCCGCGACTCCGGCACCGATGAGCAGGGCCCAGCCCAGGGCCGCTATTCCTTTGGTAATGGTCTTTTGCATGGTCACTTCCTTTGTCCATCAGGCATTATTTTCAGCTCGCTAACGCGGGCGGTGCCCGCAACCCAAAGATTTTTAACCACGAAA
>JAHIMN010000103.1 GCA_018896395.1 Verrucomicrobiota bacterium
GTTCAGAATGAATTAAGTACTAACCCGGGAGCGAACGATGACAGATAATGGATCCACGCATGATCCGGCGGACGCGCCGCCTTCTGACGACGGTCTTAAAAACCAGACCTCGCGAATTTCCTTGGAGAGCGCCCGACCGCTTAAATCACCGCTCGCAGCCAAAAAAGCCACCAGCCTCGCACCCGATATTCCGGCGTATGTTGGACCGATTCCGCAAACCATTCGCCTGAAACGCCCCCCCACATCGCCGATCACGGTGCAACCCGTTGACCTGCCGCCATCGGCAAAAAAGCCCGGCGATACCGCTCTTGTGCAGGTACCCACCACTGTCCGAACCACGACCGCGGAAACGGTCAAGCGGCAGACCTCGCGAATCGAGCTGGCCGAATCAGCGGCGCCCAAGAGTCCCACGGACTTTAAGCGGACCACCGGCCCCATTTTGGGCATTCCCATGCATGCCGGGCCGATTCCACAAACTATTCGCCTGAAGCGCCCGGTCACGTCGCCAGCGAAGCGCCCGCCCACAGCCCCGGTCATCGCCAAACCCTCGGAACCCGCCGTGATGCCGCGCGTGGAACAGGCCGCGCAGGGTGGTCAGGACATTACCGAAGCGCCGACGGTCATCAAAAACATAGCCGCGCCCAAGACACCGACATCGCGCATCGTGCTGGAAGAGTTGCCCGCGTCAGACTCCGCCACCGCTAAACAGCCCACAACCAACATTCCGCCGCTCACGTCCGCGGAACCACCGGCGCCCAAGACCATCCGCCTGAAACGGCCTTCCACCCTGAGTGACGCCGAGGAAACCGCCCAAGCCACAGCAGTGGAAGGATCGCTGCAGGCGGCCAAAAAAGGGGAAACCGCAAAGATTGATTTGCAGCTCGAGGATAGCGCCCTGACGCCCATTACCCAGCGCAAGACAATCAAGATCAAGCGCACGGACCGCACCGTCACGCCCCGCTCGGCAACGCCGGAGGCCGCCGCGGCGCCGGAACCCGGCGCCCTCGTGGAAGCACCCGCGCCGGAAGAGGAGGAAACGTTTGTATTTCCGCTCGTGGCTTTCGCCGCGACGCTCTGTATCGCCGCCTTTGTTTATATTATGGTCGCCCAGGCGTTTGGCGTCCATCTGCTTTTGCCCGCCAGCATGCAACTGCATTGAAGACTGAGTCGCTTGCAAAAGTTCGCTTTTGCAAGCAGAATACAGAAGTCAGAAGTCAGGATTCAGAATTTTTATGCTCGCCAATGTGATTGTTGTCAAAGATTTGCATTTATTCTGAATTCTGTCTCCTGAATCCTGAATTCCGGCAAAACGTGAGTTTTGCAATTGATTCGCTTATTAATGACAATATGGAGGCTCTACCATGACAGCCAACCTGGTCGTTCACCTGACCGCCGCTAACTGGGACACCGAAGTAACGAAAGCAACGACCCCCGTGCTGGTGGATTTCTGGGCCGAATGGTGCGGACCCTGTAAAATGATTGCCCCGGTCCTCAATGAACTGGCGGGCGAATTATCCGGGAAAATCAAGATTGCCAAGGTCAATGTCGAGGAGAGCCAGAACCTGGCCGCCAAATTCCAAATCCGCTCCATCCCCACCCTGCTGGTCTTCAAGGCCGGTGTCGTCCAGGAACAGATGGTCGGCGCCCCGCGCAAAGCCGATTTGCAGGCCAAATTAAACGCATATATGTGAGGCCGTCAGACGGTATTTTAACGCTCACCGTTTTTCCATTCTGACCGGACGTCCTTTCCAGACAATCTGCGCACAATCGCCAATGGCCCCGGTAACTTTCCCCCGCTCCAACTTGACCGCCCCCCATGTTCCCCCTTTCATCACCAGGTCGCCACCCGCCAACCGGAACAACGTCTTCATCTCATGAAGCTTGACCGGGGGCCTCAGCGCGCCCCCAAACCGGTCAGGAGCCAACGCATAAGACGCCACATGCCCTTTGGCCACCGAAACCAGCACCAGTCGATCCGAACCGGCGTTCTTCCGCTCTGTGAAAATCCGGTAATATGCATCTTCCGCAAATGTTTCAACGCGCGGTTGAACCAGGGAGGCCACCAGCCGCGTCAGGTCTTCGCGCGGATCAGCCTCAGGCATATAATAGAGGGGCAACGAAGCTGATTTCACATACATTAAGGATCCTTCCTGATCCATGGCTTTCCTGCCGGTTGTTACCTCGGCGGGATAGGTTGCGTCAACCCATGACGGCTCCCATTCATTAATCCCGGGGATGGAAGAGTGTTCGGCATAGGCCGACATATAATCATGCAACGAAAACGGCCGGATGCCGACTTTTCCCGCAAAATCATCACGAATCAACTTGCCGGCTTCAGCGGAAAACTCCGGCGGGGGACCGACAACAATAACGGGGACGCCCGCTGCGCATATCTGCATGGCCTTACGATAAACCGGTTCTTTGATCACGTTGATATACGGCATCAACAGAACCCGATACGTAAACCCGTTAATTGTAAAACAGCCTTTGCCGATTTTCGCGCGCAGCAGATTCTCCCCGCTCATCATGGCGGCATAAAGGCCTTTATCCGTCAGATGCAGCGACAGATTCGCGATATTGGTGTAAAACATCCGCGTCATCCACTTGGGCGTCGCGGCCATTGTTTCCCAGGTATAGAGATAAGCCACATCCGTGTGCGGGGCAAACTCATCCGTGACCAACCGGTCAAACCGGTCGAGATTACGGGTATCCCGCTCAGCCGCCGACCGGACAGGCTCCTGCGTGTAATTGATCAATCCTTCCGAATACTCGCAGATACAATGGTTGAAGAAATTGACGTGGAACAGCATTTTCAGACGATTGGCAAACCGCATGTTGCCCACGGCCGGCATACTCAATCCCCAATCATTGTAATAAGCGTCACGTTTGTCCAATTCCTTCTTTAGTCCTTCGGCCAGCATGAAATTATGAATCGGATATTTGGTTTCGGATGCATCCCACCCTCCATCCGTCCAGGCAGCGGTCAATACCTTGCCGAGTTTAAAATAATCAATCATGCCGGCGGTCAGGTCCGTGGGGAACCCGGACCAGGTCTGGTGTGTGCCGAATATCATCTCACGCTTGAAGCGCTTCCGCGCGTATCGGTTGTGCCGATCCTGGGCGATATAGTTCATCTCAATCAGAGACCGATAGAAATCGCACCGAACCTTTATGGCTTTCGACGTGCCATCCAGGCGATCAAGATAAATCAGGTTCGGCCGCAGTTCGTAACCGTTCATCTTCCTGAACAATGACATTACGCCGGCGCCGGCCTTGAAGGCGGTCATGTCGCCCAGTCCCTTGCCCGGTTCATCCCATGTAAACCCATCCAAAGGAATATCGGCATAAGTATCCAGCATCTGTTCCTGGGCTTTCAGATATTGCGGGTGGGCCACGTCCGCCACGCCGAATGTTTTTAAGGCCACGTAAAACACCATCTTTCCGGAATACTCCCCTTTCACTCTGCCTTTCAGAACAATGCCGGGTTTCGGCGACAGGAAATGCATGGGCGTCGCCGCGATCATACCGGATGGAATATACCGGTAGCCGGCGCGGGTTGGCGCAAAGGCCGCTGAAATTTCCTGAAACAGAATCTGTCCGGGCATGCGCGGGAATAAAACCCGGAAATCGAAGCATCCCTTCCGCACCGACGCCTCCGCGGAACGGATCGCCCACAACGCCGCGTCCGGATGGGTTTCGGCAAACATCGGTCCCCACCAGCAGTGGTCCGTATCCAACAGCATCTTCAATCCCAGTGCATGTCCCATTTTCACAACGGCCTTGACCGCGTCATGCACGCGCCGGTCCAGAACGGTCCGTTTCTGATGGCGGACAAAGATAATCATCGAGGAATAACCCATATCCGCAATCCGGCGGACCCACGGTTTGGCCAGCGCAGGTTTCTCAATCCAGTTGGGTGACAGAAAAACTCCGCCGATCTGTCTGCCGTCCGACGCTTTTGTTTGTCGAGTAGACATTTATGATCTCCTCATTTAGGTATGTTCCGTATTCCCCGTTGGCTCCCCTTCTTTAATATAGGAATTGAATATTACGCCGAATCGGTGCAATATTCAAGCAGGGAAATATTACCGTAACGCTGATGTTTGTGCAAAATTAAGGTAACCGGCGGCGAACGACTTGCCTGCGCGAGTGTCATTGTTCGAAAAATAAAGGGGAGCAACCTATGCAGACGGCAGGAAGTGTGAATATTTTGACTGACGGGGAGATTGACCGGATTGCCGAGGATGCCATGCGCGTGCTCGGCGAAATCGGGGTGCTGGTTGAAAACGATGTGCTGATCGAGCTCCTCAGGGATTTCGGCGCGACCGTAAGCTCCGACCGCCGTGTCCGGTTTAGCCGGGGGATTCTCGATGGATTCTTACAGGGGGCCGCGGCCGAGTACGACGAGGTTGATGGGCTGGAGGTTTCGTGCACCTTGCCGTACGGCCGACGCGCAGCCTATGCGAATGGCGTGGAATGTACGGCCGGGACCTATCCGCAGATGTACATGGCTCTCGACGGCTCGATCAGGCCGCATACCCTGCAGACCGTGTCCGATATGACCCGCCTGGCCGACCATTGTCCGAACTTCGACCGGCTCGGCGCCATGGGCGTTCCGAGTGACGTGCCGGGCATCCTGAGTCCGCTCTACATGCGGCTCATCGCCTGGCGGCATGCTCAAAACAAGTTGAGCAGTTGCGGCGAGGTCCAGGATCGGAAGCTGATTCCTTACATTCTCGAGATGGGCAAGGTCATGGCCGACGGCAAAAAGACCTCGCTGCGCCACCATACGTTTGCCGAGGTCGAGTTGATCTCGCCCTTGAAGTTCATGGAAGCGGAGGCCGCGATTTTTGTCGATATGTGGCAGCGTGGGCTTCTGTGCGGGATCGGGTTCATGCATTCAACCGGAGGGTCATCCCCCGTGACGCTGGCCGCGACCCTGACGCTCGACCTGGCGGAAAGCCTGTTTGTTTGCATCCTGTACCGACTTTGTTACGGACTCAAGAAGCTCTGGTTCCAAATGAACGCCTCGGTCCTGGACATGAAGCACGCGATGTTCTGTTTCGGTCGGCCGGAACGAGGTCTGATGGCACTGGGAATGGGGCAGATCGCGCGGCGTTTCAACGCCGGTCTGTGGGCGAGCGGTGTGTTTGCGGACGCGAAAGTGACGTCGTGCGAGGCGGGTATGCAGGCGGCGTTTACCATGATCCCGGCCATCATGGCCGGCAGTCTCGGCCTGGAGTGTTTCGGCCTGCTCTCAGGAGCGGAGATGGGCTCGCCTGTGCAACTGATCATCGACAACGAATTCGCCGGGGCGCTCAAGCGCTTTGCGCGCGGGTTTGAGGTCTCCACGGAGACGCTGGCCTACGACGTGATCAAGGAGGAGGCGGTTGGCGGTCTCTTCGCCGGCAACGAGCATACGGTCCGGCACTTTCGTAACGAGCAGTGGGCACCCTCGATATTTTCCCGGGAAAACTTGTCGTCCTGGCGCGCGGCGGGGGCCCGGTCCGATATAGAGCAGGCTCGCGACGTCGCGGGTCGGGTATTCAAGGACTACTGGCCGCAAGGCATTTCCGAGGACGTCGAGCGGGAACTCCTTGGTATTATCGAATCCGCGCGACAGAAACTACTGTGAACGGGCTTGCAGGCACCTTGTCGGTTTCCAATTACGCCGTGGGTAAGCGGCACGCAGCCGACCCTCAGCGGCCGCGGCCGTGCTTCTCCCATGCGGTGCAAATTGCTTCCAGGTTCTCCAGCGGCACATCTTCAGTCGGACAGGCCAACAGCATGAGCCCGCCTTCCGGCGTGGCGACCTTCTGCACAATCTCGCGAACCTGCGCCTCGACTTCGTTCGGTGTCCAGAGCGGGAGGCGCTGCTCGTCAATGTCAACCATGGCGCAGAGACGCCCCTTGTAGGCGCGGGCTATCGCGTCGATCCCATTCGCGCCGACCTGGGGGTCGTGCAGGGATACCCCGCATTCGATGAGGTCATCCACGATTTCCAAAATGTTACCGTCCGATGAGTAGTGCACATGCACCCCGGCGGCCCGGCACATCTGGAACATCTCCCGGTAGGCCGGCTTGAGGTGTTTGCGGAATGCCTCGGGACTGATCAACAGGCCATTCTGGGTGCCCAGGTCGCCGTGGAAGTACATGACATCGACACCCGTTTCGAGCCAAAGGCGGATGTAGCGCAGATTGTAGTCGAGCACGCACTGAATCAGTTCCGCGAGTTCGGGCGGATCAGTGAGCAGGTCGATGCAGAAGTTCTCCAGCCCACGCAGAAAATGCAGTCGATCGAAGAATCCCCCGGTGGCAAAGGAACGGGGGCCCCCGATGACCGGCTTCCCGCGGTCACGCGTCCGTCGCGCCTCCTCACGGAGCTTCGCCCAGTCCTCTTGCGCCTCCGGGTTGGGGATTCGCAGTGCGTGCAGGTCGCTCCAATCGGCGAGGGGATGTTTGACCACTTGACCGACGGTTCCACCGCGGGCGTTGTGCCAGGTGCAACCCCAGTCGTCCTCGCTGTACGTGTCATCATTGAGCAGGGGGTCACGACTTTCCACCGACTCCCTGCCGATGTCCGCAGGGTCGAAGATCAGGGGATGGCGCCGCTGCAGGCTCCGCAGGCGCTCCCCGTACCTGGCATGCAGGGACGGATAGAGGTGGTAGTTGATCGGGATCCAGGCCGGGCAACGGAACTCAATGGCCTGGAGATAATTCTCGCGTTCGCTACGGACCTTGATGGGTACGCTCATGGTGGAGATTCCACTGGTTGCCGTACCTGAACATCTGGTCTTTCGTTGTGCATTTTAACCAATCGA
>JAHIMN010000104.1 GCA_018896395.1 Verrucomicrobiota bacterium
AGGCGCTCAAGGAGCTGAGCCTTGATTTCGAGGCCCTGTGCCGCAGTGAAATGGACGCCGGCTTGGGCAACGGCGGTCTCGGCCGGCTGGCGGCCTGCTTCCTCGATTCCATGGCCACCTTGGAACTACCGGCCTACGGCTACGGATTGCGCTACGAACACGGCATGTTCCGCCAGGAACTGGAAAACGGGTGGCAACGCGAGCGGCCGGACGACTGGCTGAAATACAGCTATCCTTGGGAAATGATCCGCCCGGAATACACGATCCCCGTGCTGGTTTACGGCCGGGTCGCAACCGTGCGCGGAGCGCGGGGCGCGCTCAATCCGGTTTGGGTGGATTGGCAGTTGTTTGAAGGCGTGCCTTACGACATTCCCATTATCGGCTACCAGGTTAACACCGTCAACTTCCTGCGCCTGTGGAGCTCGCGCGCCAGCGAGGGGTTCCGGTTGGACGTGTTCAACCGGGGCGACTATGTGAACGCCACCCAGCAGGAAAACTGGGCCGAGACAGTCACCAAGGTGCTTTACCCGTCCGACAACATCTCGGCCGGCAAGGAACTGCGGCTTATTCAGGAATATTTCCTGGTCACCTGCTCGATCCGCGACCTGATCCGACGCTACCGGAAAAATCACCACGACTGGCATGATTTCCCCCGTAAGAACGCCATCCAGTTAAATGACACGCATCCGGCCCTGGCCGTAACCGAGTTGATGCGATTTTTTCACGACGAAATCGGCCTGCCGTGGGATACGGCCTGGGATTTCACCACGCGCAGCCTGGCCTATACCAATCACACGATCATGCCGGAGGCCCTGGAGAAATGGCCCGTATTGCTGTTGAAAAAAGTTCTGCCCCGGCACCTGCAGATCATTTACGAAATCAACCGGCGCTTTCTCCAGCAGGTCGAGGTGCGCTATCCCAACGACATGGAACGCATGCGCGCAATGTCGCTCATCGAGGAAAGCACGCCCAAGCAGGCGCGCATGGCCAACCTGGCGATCGTCGGATGCCACTCGGTGAATGGTGTCTCGGCCTTGCACACGGACTTGCTCAAAACCAAAGTATTCCCCGAATTCACCGCCATGTTTCCCGGCCGATTCAACAACAAGACCAATGGCATCACCCAGCGCAGATGGCTGTTGGTCTGTAATCCGCCGCTGGCCAGACTGATCACGGACACGATCGGCGAAGCCTGGGTGAAGGACCTGGACGAACTCCAGCGCCTGGAACCTTTTGCCGATGACCCCGGTTTTCAAAAAGCCTTTCTCGAAGCCAAGCGGCAGAACAAATTGCGCCTGGCCAAAATTATCCGCAAGGTTACCGGCGAGACGGTGGACCCCGACACGCTGTTCGATGTGCAGGTCAAGCGTCTGCATGAGTACAAGCGCCAGCTCTTGAACGCCCTGCATATCATCACGCTTTACCACCGGCTTAAGGCCGATCCCGGGCTGGACATGACACCGCGCACGTTCCTCTTCGGCGCCAAGGCGGCGCCCAGTTATACGGCGGCCAAATATATCATCAAGCTGATCACCAGCCTGGGCGACCGGATCAACAACGATCCGGATATCCGCGACCGCCTGAAAGTTGTGTTTCTGCCCGACTACGAAGTTTCGCTGGCGGAGCGGATCATCCCCGCCGCGGACCTCTCCGAGCAGATTTCCACAGCCGGCATGGAGGCTTCCGGCACCGGCAACATGAAATTGGCGCTCAACGGGGCTTTAACGATCGGCACGTGGGACGGGGCCACTATTGAGATTGCCCAGGCCGTGGGACATGAAAATATTTTCATTTTCGGGTACCGCACCCCGCAACTGGCCCGGCTTGCGCCCGTGTATAATCCGCGCGAGTTCTATCAGGCCGACCCGGAATTAAAACAGGTGCTGGATGCCATCCGCGATAACCAGTTTACACCCGAGTCCCCCACCCTGTTTGCCAATCTGTACACCGCGCTCATGGAAAGGGGCGACCGGTATTTTCTGCTGGCCGATTATCGCCCCTATGTAAACGCGCAGGCGAAGGTCTCGGCCTTGTATCGCCACCGGCACCTCTGGGCGCGCCAAGCCATTCTCAATGTAGCGCGCATGGGCCGGTTTTCCAGCGACCGCGCCATCCGCGAATACGCGCGCGATATCTGGAATGTCAAACCGCTCTCCATCCGCCTCGACGCTGCCGAGCAGGCATCAGTGACGAAAAAAGAAAGCGCTTGATCCGCAGGCTTCATTCGTGGTATGAATAGTTCATTAAATGGGGAAAGCTGTC
>JAHIMN010000105.1 GCA_018896395.1 Verrucomicrobiota bacterium
AAGACGGCCGCCCCCTGGTCTTCGCCGATTTCCAGAAAGAACACACCGCCGGGCTTAAGCGCCTGCAATGCCTGGGCCATGAGCCGCCGGATGATCGCCAGGCCGTCGGGACCGCCCACCAGAGCGGCGCGGGGCTCAAAATCACGCACACTCCGCTCCAGCTGTGTCCAGTCCGTCGCGCGTATATAGGGCGGATTGGACACCATGGCATCTAGGCTTGCAAAGGTCGCTGGACCCGCTGTTACAACATTCCAACATTCTGCAGAATGTTGGAATGTTGTTTTAGGCGTTGCGGCCGACAACAGATCGCAGGCAATGAAACGAATGCGTGGCAAAACCCCGTGCCGCGCCGCATTTTCCCGCGCCAGCGCCAGGGCCGCCGCGCTGGTATCGGTGGCCAGGTAACGGCCCTCCGGTCGTTCCAACGCCAGCGAAATAACAATACATCCACTGCCGGCACCAACATCCGCGATGGCTGGCGCTTTGTTTTGCCATAGTGGCGCTTCCTCCAGCATCCAAGCCGTTAGTTGCTCCGTTTCCGGCCGTGGTATCAAAGCCCGGCGGTCGCAGATAAACACGCGGCCCATGAACTCCGCCTCGCCCATGATGTATTGCAGGGGTTCGCCCGTGGCCAGGCGCGCCGCGCCCTCTTCAATCTGCCGAACCTGGGATTCGGAGAGGCTTTGGTCTTTCCGCGCCGATAGCTCCAGCCGGGGACAACCTAAGATGCGACTCGTCAGCCACTCGCATTTAAGTCGCGCCTCGTCCGGGTCTGAGGTTTGCACGCGGGCGGTAACGGTGTCGAGGATGGCGCCGAGGGCAGGCATGTTGCAACCTACATTTCCAGCAACTGGTCTAATGAAAGGGTGGTTTGGGCGGCGTGGTTGTGTTCGCAAAGCGCCAGCAACAGGGCGGCCAGCTCGCCTTCCATGACCTTTTCCAGGTTGTGCGAGGTGAAATGAATGCGGTGATCGGTAAGGCGGTTTTGCGGAAAATTGTAGGTGCGAATGCGCTCGCTGCGGTCCCCACTGCCGATCTGTGAGCGACGCGACTCTCCCGCCTGGTCTTCCGCTTCCCGCCGCTTCAGCTCCAGCAGGTGCGAGCGCAGGACGCGCATGACCTTCGCCCGGTTCTTGTGCTGGGAGCGCTCCTCCTGGCTGGCCACCACCAGGCCGGTGGGCAGGTGGGTGATGCGCACGGCGGAATCGGTTTTGTTGACGTGCTGGCCGCCGGCGCCGGAGGCGCGATACACGTCAACGCGCAGGTCTTCCGGCTTGATCTCAATCGCATCCACGTCCTCGGCCTCGGGCAGAACGGCCACCGTGGCGGTGGACGTGTGAATGCGCCCGGACCCTTCCGTGACGGGGACACGCTGGACGCGGTGGGTGCCGCCCTCGAACTGCATGGCGCGGAATACGTTCTCGCCCTGGATTGAAAATACAATTTCCTTGTACCCGCCGATCCCGGAGGTGCTGGCGTCGATGAGTTCGGTCTTCCAGCCATTATTTTCCGCATAGCGCATATACATGCGCGCCAGGTCCCCGGCAAAGAGCGCCGCTTCGTCGCCGCCCGTGCCGGCGCGGATTTCCATGATTGCGTTGCGCTCGTCATTGGGATTGGGCCTCTGGAGTTCGATCAGCAGAATCCGTTCGGCTTCCGGCCGGGCTTTTTCAGCCTTCGCGAGTTCCTCTTTCGCCAGGGCTTTGAGCTCGGGGTCGGTGCTGTCCAGGGCGATCAATTCATGGTGTTCGCGGATATCCTTCTGCAGGCGCGCCAGAATGTTGGCCTGTGCCAGGATTTTTTTCAGACGCGCGTGGGATTTCAGCAGATCGCGTAATTTCCGCGGGTTCGCGACGGCGGCCGAGGCCAATTGCGCCTCGCGCTCGGCGACCCGGGCGCTCAGAGCTTCGAGGAATGCGGGGGCGATGTCCATGGCTGATTCAAGAAATGGTCAATGGTTCATGGTTGATGGCTTAAAACAAATCCTGAGTTTTGTTCACAAACCATCCCGCCGTAGTTTCTTGGGCTAAGCGAAAGTCTCCAGGCAAAGCGGGATGGTTGGCGGGCGATACGCAAAAAGGGCCAGGCGGTAAAAACACTCCCGCCCTGGCCCTGTTAACGCTCCGCCGCTATTTCTTGCCATAGCGCTTTTTGAACTGCTCCACGCGCCCGGCCGCATCCACATATTTTGCTGTGCCTGTATAGAAGGGATGGCAGGCGGAACAGCTGTTGATCTGCATGTCCTTCACGGTCGAACGGGTATGAACCACGTTCCCGCAAATGCATGTAATCGTCGTGTCTTGATATTTCGGATGGATTTTTTCTTTCATGCCTCATCCTCTCCGGTGCTTGCTTCAAGCGCAAGGGCGACCAGTGCCAAAAACGACATAACTAATCACAGCGTTGCCCTGAATGCAAGTACTTTTTTTATAAAAACGTAAGCCCTAACCTGAAAATTACCGCCGTGCCTAAAATGGGCCCAGAATGGGCATTGCCAAAACGAATCGTTTCGGGTAGTTTCATGCCATAGGCAGACCCGCCTAAGGCGGGAAATCTTGTTTACCACCAGCAATGAGCGAAGGGAGGAAAGATTATGGCAGGCGGCAGACTCGGACAAGGATTAACCATTGCGCTATGTGCCGCACTGCTGTTCGCCGGCTGTCGGGAGAACCCGACCCAGAAAGCCTACCGGCAAGGCGTGCAGGCGCTCCAGCGGGGACAATACACCCAGAGCATCCGCCTGTTGCAGAAGAGCGCCAAGCTCGGCGGCACGAATGCGCCCGTGGCCGCCATTCATAATGGCCTGGGTCTTGCTTATTACCGTATCGGCCAGCCGGAAAATGCCTTGGGTGCTTTTGAGTTGAGCACCCGGCTGGATCCTGAATTCGCGGAACCGGTCTATAACACCGGCGTCATTATGGCTGAATCCGGGCGTGAAACTCAAGCGGTGGCCTGCTTTGAGAAGGCGGCGCAGTTGGATCCCTCCGGTACGCGCTCGCTCGAATATCTTGGCCGGATTTTCTACCGGAATCAGCGCTGGGATAATGCCCGTAAGGCCCTGAACGAGGCGCGTCAGCGCGCGCCCCGCGAACCCCGTATCCTGACCGCCATGGCGCTCCTGGAACTTCAGGTCACCAACATGGTGCTGGCCATTTCCTGCCTGCAGGAAGCGCTGGAGCATGATGCCGGTTACGCCCCGGCGCTTTATAATCTGGCCATTGTGAATCACCTCTGGCTGAAAAACGACAGTCAGGCGGTGCCGTTGTTCAAGGATTACCTGCGTCTGGCCCCGAAAGGGGAGGGTGCTGAAAAAGCCTCCCAGGTACTCCAGGACATTAATAAACTGTCGTCAGCCGCGGCCGCCGAGGAAACTCCCGGCGTTGTGCCGCCGGTCACAAAGGCGCCCGTCTCTTCCGTTTTGCCTGTGAGCGTGACTGCCAAGAAAACCGGGCAACAACAGCCGGCGTCGCCCCTTGTCGTGGCCAAGGTCCCGCTTGTTTCTGCCTCCCCGTCCTGCGAGGAATTATTAAGGGTTGCCCGGAAGCTGGAACAGCAGGGACGCCTTGAAGCCGCCATCAACAATTATCTGCTTGCAGCGCGCGAAGCCGAACGTGTGGGCAAACCTTCGGTTCGGGATCAGGCCGAGAAGGAAGCCAACGGACTCTGCGCGCAGAATGCCCGCGCCCATTACGAAGTGGGCCTGTATTGGGATTGGCGCGGCCAGCCGGATGAAGCCCTGGCCCATTTGAAGCAGGCCGCGGAGTTAAGCAATACCTGGTATGAGGCGCACTTTGCGGTGGCCCGGGTGGCTGTAGATAAAAACGAGTTTGATACGGCGTTGATTTCGTTGAAAAAGGCGGACCAGAGCCGTCCCGACCGGCCCGAAGCATTATGGATGCTGGCCCAGCTGTATGACCGTAATCTCGGCTTGACCAACCAGGCGATCCAAGCTTATGAACTGTTTGAACAACGGTTCGGCGGCGATGGACGGGCCCAGGAAGGGCGCGGGCGGCTGAAAGCACTGAAGGGCGGTATAGCGGAGAACGTGCACCCATCCGCTCCCGCTAAAACCGACACGCAGACCCGCTGGCGGTGGCTGTTCAAGTCGCGGTCGCAAAAAAATCCGGAAAACTGAGACCGGAACGTGTAGCCCAAAAATCCGCGCGTAACAAAGCGCGGATCAGGAATGGCTTTGCCCTAACCCGGATATTTCACGCTTGGCGTGAAATATGCGGGCTAATAAGAAAATAGTAGTTACCGCCATGGCGAAGATTCTCCTCGTTGACGATGAAGTCCATTTGCTGAAAGCAATGGATATGTTTCTGCGTAGCCGGAAGCACGACGTGATGCCGATTTCGGATGGCCGCGAGGCGGAACGCCTGATCCGGTCAAGCCCCTATGACCTGATTATTTCCGATATCCGTATGACGCCCGTGGACGGACTCCAACTGTTGCGCATTGCCCGGGAATCCTGTCCGGAAACCCCCGTGATTCTGATCACGGCTTATGCGACGCTGGATGTCGCGCTGGATGCCATCAGAGCCGGCGCGTTCGACTTTGTCACCAAGCCCTTCAAGACCGATAATTTCATGGCCACTGTCCGGCGCGCCCTGGATTACCCTCGCATCGTGGATGGCGCCATTCAGCTGGACCCGCCCGAACCTACTCCCCAGCGGTTCAATCCGCTGATTATCAAGAGCGTGGAAATGCAGGCGCTCTGCCAGCGCCTGGAACAATTCGCACCAACAGATGAAGCGGTCCTGATTCTGGGTGAGCGGGGTGCAGGCAAGCGCCAGGTGGCCCAAATTCTGCATGGGCTCAGCCGGCGCAAGGATTACCCGTTTGTTTCCGTGGATTGCTCGGCCGGGACGGCCGCCAACCTGATTACGCAGTTATGCGGGGCGGGTTCGCCGACGGCGGATTCGCCGTCGGAAAAAGACGGCGCCCTGGAGACCGCCAAAGGCGGCACGGTGGTTCTGGAATACATCGAAGAATTGCCGGCGGCTCTTCAGCCGTCAATTGTCTGCCTGATCAAGATGCGCGAATTCATGCGACCGGGCGACACGCAGGTTTACCAAGTGGATGTCCGCATCCTGGCCACCAGCCGAGCGCTCCCGGTGATTCAACCCTCTGACGACCCGCAACACGTCGAATGGATTAAAATGCTCTCGGCCATTTCGCTTCCTGTCCCACCGCTGAGGGAACGGCGGGCCGACTTGTTGCCGTTGATCAGTCGCTGGGTCAATCAGCGGACGGCACCCGCTGGATCCAAGCCCTGGAAAATGACGGCCCAAGCCTTTGATGTGCTGGACCAGTATCCCTGGCCGGGCAACGTCGAAGAACTGGAACGGACCCTGTCCCAGGCCATGACGAAGGCCCGGGAACGACGGATTGACATTTCCGATCTGCCCCCCTCGTTGGTCGAGGCGGTTGCGCAGATCAAAACCATTTCCCAACAGCATCTCCAACGGAATGAACTGCGGGGCAAATCGTTCCGGGACTATATCCGCCTCAAGCAGGAAGACTATCGCCCGTTATCCGGACCAAAGGCGGCAAGGATCTCATGAACCAGCTTGATCAGGTGGGTCCATTGGAAGGGCTTGACGACATAACCTGCGGCGCCCAGATGCCGGGCCTTCTGGCGATCTTCCACGGTTGAGCGTGCCGTGAGAAAGACAATGGGAATGCGCTCCGTCACCGGATCCTGTCGCAATTGCTGGAACACCTCAAACCCATTGCGACCCGGCAGGCAGATATCGAGGAGAATCATGTCCGGTTTTTCTTCCCGGGCCCGTTCCAAGGCGCTGATGCCGTCTGTCACCCATGCGGTCTGATAACCTTCCGCCTTGAGCCTCATGACAAGGGCCTGGACCAGGTCCGATTCATCTTCGATAATGAATATTTTTGCGCTCATGGGTGCTTGGCAACCTTCGCCGACACGCTCGCCGGCTGAGAATCCAGGTTCAGTAGGCGCTTAACTTTCATGACGAATTCATCGAAATCAAACGGCTTGCAAAGAGAATCGTCGCATCCCAATTGCATGATTTCATCAATATCGCCGCGATAGCCGGAAACAACCAGGAATTTGGTGGTGCGGTGCGGAAGACGCTTAGTCATCGAATCAAAGACGCGTTTTCCGTCAATATCGGGCAAATGGAGATCCAATACCACCAGGTCGGGGTTCCATTCGCCGAAATGGATGCAGGCGTCGTAACCGCTTGTAGTGGACTTGAGGTCCAGTCCCGCGCCGGATTCGTGGAGCACCCGCACCATGAGATTCAGGATCGAGGCGTCGTCGTCCACGATCAGAACGCGCCGAGGAGTTGTTTCCACGGGACCGATCGGAAGCGGTTTCAGGAGCGCCAGGGCTTGCGCCAGCCACTCACGGGGCGCGCGCGCGCGCGTGGGCTCCAGGTAGGCCATGCGAATACCGTCCATGATCGCCTGCCGCTGTTTTCCAAAGGTTAGCTGGAGACGGGCGGCAACACCGTCCCGCGTCTGCTCGGTGCCGTCGAGCAGAACAATCAGTGCCTGGTTGGCTTCGAACAGAAACGTTTGTTCGGCGGTGCAATTCAGCGCTTCCATCGCCAAAGTCCGGAGACGCTCGGCGGTCTCTTTGCTCGCCGGGTCGCCGCCGGGCACGGATGGCGCGGCAACTTGGAGGACCAGCATGGATAACTGCCGGTCGCGGACTTCCATGAATCGCATGCGATCGGTGATAAACGCGTCCAAATTCTTTTCCTCGGTATGGATGGGCAGAGTGAATAAAAAACGACTGCCCTTTTCCGGAATGCTCTCGACCTGAATGATGCCTTCGTGAATGTCGATAATGTGCTTGCTGATCGCCAGGCCCAGCCCGGTGCCTTTGCTCCCGGTGTTGTCTTCCGTACGGGCGAGCTGGATGAAGGCCTCGAAAATCCGGCTTTGATCTTCCGGGCTGATACCCGTCCCGGTGTCCTCGATGTCTATCCGAATGGCATCGTTCTCCCGGTCGGCGCGCAGGGTAATAACGCCTTCTTCCGGCGTGAATTTGTTGGCGTTGCCCACCAGGTTGGTCAGCACCTGGGCAATCTTATCCCGATCGCAGAGCACATCCGGAAGCGTCTCGGGCATCTCCAGGTTAAACTGTTGATGGCGCAGAAGACATTGCGGGATGAAATCATGATGACACTGTTTCAGCAGATCGGTGAGGTTCACGCGCCCGCGATGGAACTCTTCCCGCCCGGACTCAATCCGTCCCAGGTCGAGGACATCATCAATCAGCCCGGCCAGTCGTTCGCAATTCCGGAGGACGGTCTCCAGGCATTCCTTCTGCTGATCGGATACCGCTCCGGCGACGCCGTCATTAACCAGCGCGACAAACGTATTGATGATGGTCAGCGGTGTGCGTAATTCGTGTGACACGTTAGCCACGAAGCGGGATTTGGATAAATCCATTTCCTTCAACCGGGTGACCGTCTGTTGCAGCGCCTCTTCCGCCTTTTTCCGCTTCGTGATATTGCGAACAAAAAAGCAGAGATGCCCTTCCGGGGTCAGGACCAGCCGGTTGGTGGCGATTTCGGCCGGGAACGTCGTGCGGTCTTTCCGGATACACGAGGCTTCGATCAGCGTGTAGCGGCGCTGTTCAATGTTCCGGCGGAGCGTCGCCAGCAGGACCTCATTGGCGCCGGCAATGATGTTGATGATGTTGAGCCGGCTGAGCTCGTCCTTGGTATAAAGCAGGAAATCCATGGCACGTTCATTGACGTCCATGATCCGGCCGGCGGCATCGGTGATCAGCACGCCGTCGTAAAGGCTCTGAAGCAGTTCATGGTAGGGCACCGCGTCCGCGGATTCATCCAAGGGCGCCGGCCCCTTTTTCTTCACAATAACCCGTGGGACTTTTGGCACTACGGCAGTTCCGGATTCCTCGAACGGAATCGCGATCCGGACGGTTCTGGCAAAAGATTCATCTCCAGACATAACTGCCTCCCTGCCCGCAATGCTGCGCACCCGCCTGCAACGCTGTAGCACTGCGGGCAGGTAGCTCTGCAGGCGGGCCGCGTTAAATTGGCTTTCTGTCAAAGGACAGCAAATATGATTGTTGCCATAACAGGTGGATTGTCAATCTGTTTCTGAGGCGCGAAATGGGCATTGCCAAGCCTCTGCAAATCTGGTAAATAATTTCCGTTTCGTATGGGAATTGAATTTCATAGCCTGACTTGGAACTTTTAGCCATGACGTTTGGAAACATGTTTACGGTCATAGAAGCGGGCGTGCTCGTGCTCGTGCTGTGGGAATTCTTGTGGGGCCTGAAACGGGGGCTTTCGGGCGAGCTCTCGCGGCTGATCAGCACGGTGATCGTGCTAACCGCCGGCCTGCGATTTTATCAGACGGTGGGCCGCCTGTTGACCGATAATACCCGGCTTTCGGAGGACCCGGAACTGGCGCTGGCCGTGGCGTTCCTTCTGATCGTGGTCTGGTTTGCGCTCCTGTTCCTCATTTTGCACTTGATCCTGCGCCTGCTGATGTCGGTCAAGTTCAATGACAGGATTGACCGGCCCGGGGGCGGGTTTGCCGGCCTCCTGCGCGGGGTGCTGATGGCGCTCCTGTGCGTGTATGCGATCGGCTTGTGGCCCCACGAATACCTGCGGGACGTGGTGCGCAAGCAATCTATCGTCGGGCGGACGGTCTTCCAGTATGCTCCGCCGGTCATCGCAAAACTGAATGCCATTCGCTGGCTTGACGTCGGCGTGAAGCCGCCGCTTCCCTCGTCGCTCCCGCCGATTCCGGAACTGCCGGTGGAAATAGAGTAACCATGCCGCTCAAGGTTCCTCATGCCGTGTTGGAGGAGATCCGTCTCAATAACGATGTTGCGACGGTAATTGGCGCCTATTTCACACTCCAGCGCAGTGGCGCCACCTTCAAGGCCCTCTGCCCGTTCCACAAGGAAAAGACGCCGTCCTTCATGGTCAATCCCCAGCGCCAGACCTACCACTGTTTCGGATGCGGCGCGGGGGGGGACGTATTCCGGTTCGTCATGGATTACGAGAAGGTGGATTTCATGACGGCCGTAAAAATGCTGGCCCAGCGCGCGGGTATCCGGCTGAAGCTGGAATCGGATGGCGCTAACGGTCAGCCCGGCAAGGAGGCGCTTTACGAAATCAATGCGCTCGTCGCCAAGTTCTACCAGCAGTTCCTGCTCAAACGCCCGGAAGGCGAACCCGCTCGGAAATACCTGGCGTCGCGCGACCTGCCGGCCTCGACCATCGAAGAGTTTATGATCGGCTTCGCCCCGGAGCGCTGGGACACCGTCCTGCGTTGGGCCGAAAAAAAGTATACGCGCGAGCAATTGGAAGCCGCCGGTCTGATCATCCCGGCCCGGCCGCGCCCCGAGGTTTACCCGCCTACGGCGGCGCCGAAGGCGACCAGGGATCCAACACCGACCGAAAGTCCCGTGCGCTGGTATGATCGCTTCCGCAACCGGCTCATGTTTCCCATCCAGGACGAACAGGGGCGCGTCGTGGGGTTCAGTGGGCGTGTTTTGGCCGCCGAGGCCGAAGCGGCCAAATATGTCAACACGCCGGAAACCGTGCTGTTCCGCAAAGGCCACATCCTCTACGCGCTTCATAAGGCGCGCCGCGCCATCGTGGAATCGCGCGAGGCCATCGTCTGCGAAGGGCAGATTGACGTCATCCGCTGTCACCTGGCCGGGTTTCCGACAGCGGTGGCGGCCCAGGGCACGGCGTTCACCGCCGACCATGCCCGCATTCTGAAGCGCTATGCCGACAGCATCGTGCTCGTCTTTGATGCCGACCATGCCGGGCAGAACGCCGCCCTGCGCGCGGCGGACACGTTCCTCCAGGTGGGGCTGGTAGTGCGCATCGCGGCGCTCCCGGCGGGTGCGGACCCCGATTCGCTGATCCGCCGCAAGGACGGTGTGGTCGCATTTAAAAAACTCCTCCAGGATGCCAAGTCTGCATTGGATTTTCAAATTGACGTGCTCACCGGTCGCGAAAATCCGGATACGGAAGCCGGCCTGATGCGGCTGGCCACGGCCGTGGTGGCCACGATTGCCCGCACGCCCAATGCCGTCCAGCAGGCTCGGCTCATCCAGCAGGCTGCCGCGCGCCTGGCCGTGCCGGAGACGGCGCTACAGCATGAATTGGACAAGGTTCTGAGGCACAGTCGGCCGGTAGTCGTAGCCCCCGCGCCCCAGCAATCTGATCCGGCGATACCGCGGCCGATCAAGGAACTGGCGCTGGCCGAACATCTGGCGGCGAATCTGGAACTGGCGGGCCTGGTCAGAACGTATTTGCCGCTGGACCTGGTGACGGATTTGCCGTGCCGGCAGGTGATCCAGGCCTGTCTGCAGGCGGAGCAGGGCAAGCGGGATGTCATGAGTATTATCGCGGAACAGGACAATGATGAACGGGATCTATCCCGGTTTGTGGCCCAGACGCTGGCCGCGCCGGCCAAGATCAAGAGCGATTTTGCGACCCGGGAGGAGTCGGTCAAATCGCTCATCCTGGGCATCCGCACGGCGGCGCTCCAGCGGCGCCGAAAGGAGATCGCAAAACAATGCCAGGGCGTGCGCGTGGAGGCGGGATCCAAGCCGACCCCCGCGGAGGAGAAAAAGCTGGATTTGGAATATACTCAACTGGGGTATGATATTGCTAAACTTAAGCAGTGGAACACCGCCGTGCCGGTTATGAAAGGGATGTGACGTTTTAGCATACCGGCACGGAATTAAACTTGAAAAAAATAGCCGGATGGAATAACATCAAGGCGAATGGAGCACTCCGCGGCAAGCCGCGGGGTATCTTTGCGGAACCCTGCGAAGCCGGGAATGCCATTCCTTCCTGTGGCAAGCCACAGGACTTTCTGGCGAAGAAGGGTGAATAGGGGAAGCAAGCCGAATCCGGAGTTAAGACACACCGTGACTTTTAAGATGTTACAAAGGATGTGACCATGAGTTTTCTCAGCCAGTTGTTTGGAAAGCGCGCCGGGGGGCGCAAAACCTTGACCCGGCCGGCGGAGGAACGGGTTTATGTGGTGGATGCCACCGGTATGGTTGATCCGCGCCAGCGTAACGGCGGCGGCCAGGCCAGTCCCCGCGACCATTTTGCGATCCTGCGGATGCTGGCCCAGTTTGCCGGCCGGGAAGGGATTGAAATCCAGGCGGTTTTTACCGGGCGCCCTTTGCGCGAAGCCGGCGAGGGTCAGGAATTCAAGGGTGTGCGTGTGTTCTACACCGAGAACGGCGCGAGCGCCCAGGCTAAGATGAAAGACCTGATCCGCAAACTGGCTGTCCGCAAAGACGTGGTGCTGCTGACGGCGAATGCCACGCTGGAGCGGGAGGCTGGGGAGCTGGGCGCGGTCTGTATGCGGCTTTCGACTTTGCGGAAAAGTTTTGATGAGCGTGATGACCGTGATCGGGACCGGGGCGACCAGGGGAATCGCGGAGAACATGGCGACCGTGACCGCGGGAATCGTGAACGCGGGAATCGTAACCACGGCAACCGTGACCGCGGGAATCGGGACCGTGGCGATCGGGATCGCCAACACGGGCCCAATAACAATCGCAACCCTGCGTCCGAAACACCGGAAGAGCCTGCCGAGGAAGCCGACAAGAGAGAAAAAGAGAATCAAACCGTACTTGATCTGATTGATCCCGTCTAACGCGGGCCAACGCCCGCAGCCCAAAGAATTTGCCCGCTAAACACGCGAAAGGACCGCTAAATTTAAAAGGAAAATCTTTTCTTTTTTCGCGTCTTTTTGCGTGTTTCGCGGGTAATGTTCCGGTTTCTTTTCTTGTTTGTTATAGCGGTTTCCGGTGGATTAATTTCTTAATCCGGTTTTTGTGGCTGCGGCTGTAACATGAAGAGCGCGATGCCCGCCGCCACTGAGGCGTTGAGCGATGTGACACGTCCCTGCTGGGGAATACTCACGAGGTGATGGGCCTGGTTGAGAATGTGCTGGCCGACCGCCCGGTGCTCACCGCCGATCACAAGCAGAATTTTCTTCGCCTTCCGTTCGCTCAGATGCCGGAGATCTTCCTTTCCGCGCGCGTCCAGGGCCACAAGCGTAAACCCCATCGGCAACAGTGCCTTGACATATTCGTTGGCGGTATGGTCACGGGCAATCCTAAGATATTCGGTGGCGCCGGAGGCAGCCTTGACCACCGAGGGATAGATTTCCGGAACGCCCCGGTTGGCCAACAGCACATTATGCCAGCCGAAAATTTCGGCACTGCGTAAAATGGCGCCGACGTTCTGGGGGTCTTCCACGTTGTCAATCAACAGCAAACGGTCGGCCGCCTGCAGGTCTTCCAGTGAAGCGTAGGGGTACGGTTCCACTTCCAACACGATACCCTGGTGCTCCGTTGTCCGGCATAGATCAAAGAGCCGGCGCTTGTCGGTGGCGGTTACCGGCACCTTGGTCGCGTTCAATAGTTCGGTCAGTTTGCGGCGCCGGGAACCGGTGGCGCCGCTTGGGCCCCAATAGGCCGCGCTAATCGCGCGGCGCCGGGCGCGCACGACCTCGAAGGCCGGATTGATGCCGTAAATATATTCGGTGGTCATGAACGCACGCTGCCAAATCAGCTCATTCCTGAATCTTGCATCGCGTCAGTTTGGCGTCCTTTTCTTTCGCACGCTTCACGCGATACGCTTTACGCTTCACGTGCTTTTGGAGGTTGGACTTGTTGCTTGAGATCGTCGGTGAGCAAGTCCCAGAGCCGGGGATGTGCCTCCACCAGCCGGGCAATATCCGCAAGATCTTTGATCCGCTTGCTTTGCCTTCGTTCAGGCTCGGACCATGCCTTCATCTTGCCTCGGAGGGTGTCTTCCAGAGAAGCTACTCGCAGGAGAATGCCATGAACATCAGCGGGAACGGCGCGGGAGGGGAAGTCGGAATAAAAATCCCCCGTGCTGAGTTGGATGCTGACGGTCGAACGCCCCGTAAAGTTGATGGACCACTCGAATCTCTCGGAACGAAATCCCGCCTCCTCAAGCAATGCGACTGTGCGCTCGATTGAATCTGAAGCAACGACGATATCCACGTCCTGGGTTACCATGGGTTGCTCTGCCCAGTGATTCACCGCCACGCCGCCTATGGCGCACCACACGGCGTCCGCTCTTTCGAGGCAGTCAACGAGTCGCATGACATCATCCGTTCCGCCGGAAGTCTGCCAATCGTAAAATTGTTTTGCAGTCATAAGTGAACGTTACCAAAACGGCCCAGCGGTTGCCACTTTTTTTTTACCGAACAACTACGGAGGGGCGTCACCGGAACCAACTGCAACGCCGTATCCCGCAGTGCGGGAATAATGAGGGGCACTCATCAAAGGCGCGGTGTCAATAGATTCCACGAAGTTGAATCTATTGACATCTGTTTCTTAAAGCGATAAAGGTAACAGGAAAACACCCGGCCATATTTCTTTGTATATTCATGCAGAACGTCTCTAAATAATACAGAAAGGAAAGCGGTTATGATTCCAATCAATCTCTCCGGTAAAACAGCCATTATTACCGGTTCCGGCCAGGGACTCGGAGCGAGTACCGCTGCATTGCTTGCCCGGGCAGGCGCCAATGTGGTCATTAACTACTTTAATGATCCTCAGGGCATGAACCTTCAGCGGGCCAAAGTCGCGTCGGATGCAATTGGCGTTTCCGCGCTATTGATTGACGCCGATGTGCGTGATCTCACAGCGGTGGCTGCCATGTTTAGCCGGACCATTGATCATTTCGGACAAATTGATTTAGTGGTCAACAATGCGGGTATTCTCCGGGATCGGAGCATTAAAAAAATGACCAGCGAGGAATGGAACGATGTTGTTGATACTAATTTGACGGGTGTATTTAATGTCTGCAAGCTGGCGGCGGAGAAATTAGCCGATGGCGGACGGATTGTGAACGTGTCCTCAATATCAGCCTTCCAGGGTTTTTTTGGGCAGTGCAATTATGCGGCCGCCAAAGGGGGCGTTGTGAGCCTGACCAAGGTGCTCAGCAAGGAATTGGCCAAAAGAAATATTACGGTCAACGCGGTGGCGCCGGGCGTGGTACTGACGGAAATGGGAAAATCCATTTCGGAAGAAGTTCGCAAGGAAATGCTTAAATCCATTCCCTTGGGCCGTTTTGGAGAACCGGACGAGATCGGCAAGGTGATCCTGTTTCTCTGCAGTGATCTCGCCTCTTATGTTACCGGCCAGACGATTCACGTCAGCGGAGGTTGGTGGGTATGACGCGCCCTTTGTGCAAAAAGCTTTGCTCATCCGATGAGGCGGTTCATTTGATTCAGGATGGACAAACCGTAGCCTGCAGCGGATTTGTCGGTTGCGCCCATCCGGAAGCGCTCACTGCCGCTATTGAAAGAATATTCATAGCAACCCTCTCCCCCCGGAACTTGACGCTGGTCTATGCCGCAGGACAGGGAGATGGAAAGACGCGGGGACTAAATCATTTGGCCCATGAAGGACTGCTCAAAAGAGTCATTGGCGGACATTGGGCGCTGGCGCCAAACCTTGGAAAATTAGCTATTGCGGGAAAAATTGAAGCCTATAATTTCCCGCAAGGCGTTATTTGTCAATTATATCGCGACATTGCCGCCGGCCGGCCGGGTTGTATCACGCATATTGGTCTAAATACATTTATTGATCCTATCAATCAAGGGGGACGGCAAAATGACGTCACCCCATCCGGTATGGTTGAACGCGTAAAATTGGGAGAAAAAACATGGTTGTGGTACAAAGCCTTTCCCATCCATATTGGCCTGATCCGCGCCACGGCCGCGGATCAGTCAGGCAATTTAGTCATGGAGCGCGAATGCATCATTGGAGAAGTCTTGGCTATGGCTCAGGCCGTTCATAATTCCGGTGGGCTCGTTCTTGCCCAAGTCAGCCAACTGCGCTCTGAACCGGCGGCGCCTCAGAACGTCCGGGTTCCGGGCGTCCTGGTGGACCGCATCGTAGTCGCCGATCCGCATGAGCATGCCCAAACCTTCGCGGAAGCATATAATCCACAATACTGTTCACCAGCCCCGAACAACGACTTGGCATGGAGCAGACCGGAGTCGGCCATGCCGATGGACGAACGCCGTGTTATTACGGCCAGAGCTTGCGATGAACTCCCGGAGCATGCCATTGCCAACCTTGGGATTGGCATGCCGGAGGGGATCGCCAAAATTGCCATGGAACGCGGAATTCTCAACACCTTTACGCTGACAGTGGAAAGCGGTCCTATCGGCGGTATGCCGGCATCCGGATTAAGTTTTGGCGCTTCAGTTTATCCGCAGGCCATTATTGACCAGCCGGCGCAGTTTGACTTTTATGACGGAGGCGGGTTGGATTTTGCCGCCTTGGGAGCGGCTCAAATCGATGCGGAAGGGAATGTCAATGTCTCGAAATTTGGCGCCCGACTTGCCGGAGTGGGCGGATTCGTTAATATCACTCAGACCGCCAAAACACTGGTCTTCTGCGGCACATTTACGGCGGGTGAACTGAAAGTAAACGTGAGCGACGGAAGAATTCAAATCATCCAGGAAGGATCTATCCGCAAATTCGTTAAACAAGTTGAACAAATATCGTTCAGCAGCAACCGTTCCCGCCAGATCGGCCAGAAAGTGTTCTATGTTACGGAACGCGCTGTTTTCAGACTGACGAGTGAAGGATTGGAACTCATCGAGGTGGCCCCGGGAATAGATCTGCAAAAACAAATCCTGGACTTGATGGAATTCAAGCCGGTCATCCATGCCGTTCGTCCCATGCCGGAACATGTTTTTTGTAAAAACGGAAGGATATTACCATGAAGAAATTATTCATTGTTGAAGCAAAACGCACGCCGCAGGGACGATTGTTGGGCGCATTGGCTAAATGGTCTGCGGCTGACTTAGCCAAAGAGGCCGGGCGTGAAACGCTCAAAACGGTTGCCCCGCAAGATATTGATCAGGTAATCATTGGCAACGTAATCTCGGCCGGTCAAGGCATGAACATTGCCAGGCAAGTTGGCGTGGGGTTGGGTATTCCCGTGGAACGACCTGCTTATACGGTCAACATGATATGTGCATCAGGAATGCAGGCTGTAATCCTGGCGGGACAAGCCATCCTGGCGGGTGAAGCAAATGCTATTCTATGCGGCGGCACAGAATCAATGTCCAGGGCGCCCTATTTGCTGGACCGGGCCAGGGGCGGATATAAACTGGGCGATGGCGTGCTGACGGATTCAATTCTACGCGATGGGCTGACGGACGTTTTCAGCGGAAAGCATATGGGCATAACCGTGGAAGCGCTGGCGGAAAAATACGCAATCAGTCGTGCTGCCCAGGACACTTTCGCCCTGCAGAGTCAACAGAAATACGCTGACGCTCAAGCCCGGAAAGTATTTCACGATGAAATTGTGCCCGTCGACAATCTCGCACAAGATGAACATCCGCGACCGGACGTGACCATGGCAAAGCTGTCAACGCTGAAGCCGGTTTTCAAGCCCAATGGCACCATTACCCCCGGTAACGCTTCCGGTATCAATGATGGCGCCGCCATGCTGGTGGTCTGCAGTGAAACCATGATGGTTCAGAAAGGCTGGATGCCTTTGGCCCGAATTGCCGGATGGAGCGTAGTGGGATGCGACCCCGATCAAATGGGCCTGGGGCCCGTCTATGCCACCCGCGCATTGTGCCAACGACTCGGTTTGACCGTTGCTGATTTTGATGGCATTGAACTTAACGAGGCGTTTGCCGCTCAAACGCTTGCCTGCATAAAAGAACTCAACATTAAGGCCGATCGTGTGAATCCAAACGGCGGTGCCATTGCGTTGGGCCATCCGATTGGAGCTTCCGGGGCCAGACTCCTCGTCCATCTGGCACACCGAATCGCCCGCCGGGAAATCGGAAAAGCCTTAGCAACACTTTGTGTTGGCGGGGGAATGGGTTCCGCTGTTATGCTCGAAAAGGTATAATCCGAACAACAACGCATCGGCAACTTAGATATCGGCCGGTATCCTTCGTTTTGCCACAGATCAGCCCACATATTTCGTGGCGCAACCCAAATTGCGGCTCAATACACGCGGTGAGTAGTTGTCATCTTTGTTTATGCCCCATGCACGGCGGTGGCCAGTTCGCGCACCAGCGCAGCCAGCCGGCCTTTGCGGGCCGCCTCCACCAGCGCACTGCCGACCACGGCGGCATCGGCATGCCGGACCGCTTCGCGCGCCTGGGCGCCGTCACTGATGCCGAACCCGGCGGCGATGGGCAAATCCGTGCACGTCCGGAGTTGGCTAATCTGCTTCTTGGCGTCCGCCACCAAGCGATCCCGCTTGCCAGTTACACCTTTCACCAGAATATAATACACGAACCCGTCCGCTTCCGCCAGCAGTCTCCGGGCCCGTTCAGGCGAGGTGGTCGGCGCAATGAGCTGAATAAACAACAGCCCGTGGCGTTTCATCGGCGCGCGCAGTTCGGCCGATTCTTCGAACGGCAAATCCACCACAAGCAGGCCGTCAATCCCCGCCCGCGCCGCGTCCCGACACAAGGCATCATACCCGTACCGGAACAGCGGATTGGCATAACTGAACAGGATCATTGGGGTCTTAAACGAGCGGCGCAGGCGCGCGGCCAAGGCCAGAATCTGTTTCAGGTTCACGCCGGACACCAGGGCGCGCTGGCCCGCGGCCTGGATGGCGGGCCCGTCGGCCGTCGGATCGGAAAACGGCACGCCGAGCTCCAGAATGTCCAGCCCGTTGACCAGCGCCGCGCGGATGTTCCGCTCCGATGTTTTTAAATCCGGGTCCCCCACCGTCAGGTATCCGATCAGCGCCTTGCGGCCCTGCGTTCGTAGTGTTTGAAATGTTTTTATGATTCGGTTCACGGTAATGGCCTCAATGTTTCCTGTGTTTTTGTTTATACGAAACAATGTTGTCCAGGTCCTTGTCGCCGCGGCCGGACAGGTTGATGACAATGGCGGCTTTCCGTCCCAACACGCGTGCGCGTTTTTTGGCTTCTGCCAGGGCGTGGCTCGATTCCAGCGCCGGTAGAATTCCTTCCAGGCGGGTGAGCTCATCAAATGCCCGCAGAGCTTCGACATCGGTGATGGAACAATATTCAACCCGAGCGGTGTCGGCCCAGTGCGCATGTTGTGGTCCGACGCCGGGGTAATCCAGACCGGCGCTGACCGAGTGCGCGTTCTGCACCTGGCCGTCGCTATCCTGGAGCAAATAACTTTTGGAGCCGTGCAGGATACCGATACGGCCTGCCCCGATGCTGGCCGCGTGTTTGCCGGTGCGGATGCCGAAGCCCGCGGCCTCGACGCCGACCAGCCGAACCCTTGTCTCGTTCAGGAAGGCCGAAAAAATTCCGGCCGCATTACTGCCGCCGCCCACGCAGGCAATAACCATATCCGGCAGGCGTCCGGTTTTTTCAAGTATTTGCGCGCGGGTTTCCGTGCCGATCACGCTTTGAAAAGTCCGAACCATGCTGGGGTAGGGATGCGGGCCGGCCACGGAGCCGATAACGTAAAATGTATCGTCCACGCGCGCAACCCAGGCGCGCATGGCCTCGCTCATGGCGTCTTTGAGGGTGGCCGTGCCGCTATGCACGGGATGAATCTTGGCGCCGAGAAACTGCATGCGCTGAACGTTGGGTGCCTGGCGCCGGATGTCTTCATCGCCCATGAACACTTCGCATTCCATCCCGAACAGGGCCGCCGCCGTGGCGGTGGCCACGCCGTGCTGGCCGGCACCCGTTTCGGCCATGAGGCGCGTTTTGCCCATGCGGCGGGCCAGCAGGGCCTGGCCGATCGTGTTGTTGATCTTGTGGGCGCCGGTATGGTTCAGGTCCTCGCGCTTGAGGTAAAGGCGCGCGCCGCCATAGGCTTTCGTCAGGCGCTCGGCCAAATAAAGCGGCGAAGGCCGCCCCACGTAATCCCGGAGGATAGCATAAAACAACTTGTTAAATACCGGATCTTTCACCGCCTCCCGATAAGCCTGCTCCAGCTCGATGAGGGCCGGCATCAGTGTCTCGGCCACATAGCGTCCGCCATAGGGACCAAAATGGCCCCGGGCATCAGGTTCGTGTTTCATCATGAACTCCTTGTTCAATAAATTCCAAGTTCCAAAATCCAAATTCCAAGGAATAGTTAAATTCTAATAAACAAAACAAATCCAACGCTTCAATTCGTTTTATTCCTTTTGCTTTAATTGATTGCGTTTCCCTGGAATTTGGAGCTTGGAATTTGGAATTTTATGGGTGCGGTCATTTTTGATGTTTTCTTGTTTTTATCCACGGTTCTGAATGGTTAAGATGCTGCCCGGGCTTCTTTCGCGGCTTGGATGAAGGCCGCCACTTTGCGATGATCTTTTTTACCCGGTGCCTTTTCCACGCCGCTGGCCGTGTCCACACCCAGCGGGGCGACGATGCGAATCGCTTGGGCGACATTGTTCGGGGTCAGGCCTCCGGCCAGCATCAGCGGCGCCTGGCGGGCCAGTTTGGCCGCTTTTGCCCAGTCTGCTGTCCGGCCGGTCCCTCCATATCGGCCCGGGACGGTGGCGTCCAGCACATAACGTGTCGTCGGCCATTGGTCCGGCACGGGGTCAAGTTTACCGTGACGCAGCCGCACGGCGCGCCAGACCGGAACCGGCATGTCGATCCAATCGGCCAAGCGCTCATTACCATGGAGTTGAACGGCATGCAAGCGGCAATCGCGCACCAGCATTTCCACAAGTTCGCGGGGAGCATTCACGAAGACGGCAATGGCCCGCGCGCCGGCCGGGAGCCGATCCAGCAGGCGGCGCAAGGCGCCGGGCGTGATGCGGCGGGGGGATCGTTCGTACAGCACAAATCCCAGGTAATCCGCCCCCGCGTCCAGCGCCATGCGGGCGTCCGGCAGATTGGTCAATCCGCAAATTTTGATTTCGGTTGTTCGGCGCATAGCGTTAGCTGCCTAATAACTCGCGCAAGGTTGCGGCCATGTTGTCCGACTTCATGAGCGTTTCGCCGATTAAAAATCCACTGTATCCACGTGCCTGCAGGTCCTCAATGTCGTGCCGGCTTTTTATGCCGCTTTCGGCGATCGCCAGGCGTCCTGGTGGAATCAGGGGCGCCAGATCCCGGGCTTGCTCCAGGTCGGTTTTCAGCGTATTCAGATCCCGGTTGTTGATGCCTATGATGGCCTGGTCGAGCGGGAGGACGCGGTCCATCTCATCCCGCGTATGCACCTCCACGATCACATCCAGCCCAATGGCCAGTGCAATGATATAAAGTTCGTTCAATAAATGGTCTTCCAGGCCCGCCGCAATCAGCAGGATGACGTCCGCGCCCAGTGCCCGCGTCTCAAAGACCTGGTAAGGATCGGACACAAAGTCCTTGCGCAATATCGGCAGATTCACTGCCTGGCGGACCTGTTTCAGGTCCTCATCCCGGCCGAGAAAATGCCGGGGCTCCGTCAGCACCGAAACACCGACCGCTCCCGCCTGTTGATAAGTCCTGGCCACTGCCGCCGGATCATATGATTTGCACAGCAGGCCTGCCGATGGACTCGCCTTTTTGACCTCGGCGATAATGCCCGCCTGGCGGCTGTGCGTTTCCGCACAAGTCAGCCGCTGCTTCAAGCTCCTATTCTTGGGAAGCCCCGCGACGACCCGTTCCAGGCGCTCCAGCGGCAGATACGCACTTGCCTGCCAGGCATCGTTGCGCCGCGCGGCCATGATAGATTGGAGCAAGGAGCTCATGTTCGCGTGTGTTCGATCAGTGCCTGTAGCTTGGCGGCGGCCTGGCCGCTGTCTATCGAGACTTTCGCCAGTTCAAAGCCCTGCTGCAGGTCATCGGCTTTACCGCCGGCGACAATGCCGGCAGCCGCATTGAGCAGCACAATATCACGCGCGGCGCCGCTTTCGCCCGCAAGCACGCGGCGGGTGATTGCCGCGTTTTCTTTCGGGGAGCCGCCCCGCAGGGCATCCAGAGAATGATGGGCGCCGATGAGCGGGAGCGGATCCAGCTCGTAAGTGCGCAGGTGGCCGTCGCGCAGTTCCGTGACGCGCGTCGTCGTGGTGACCGTGATTTCATCCAAACCGTCCCGGCCATGCACAATAAAGACCCGCTTACTGCCCAGGACGCGCAAGACGGCGGCGAAACTTTCGGTCAGTTCCGGCGCAAACACGCCCAGGATTTGACCGCGGGCGTTGGCCGGGTTAGTCAATGGGCCCAGCATATTAAAAATGGTGCGGACGCCCAGCTCCCGGCGCACCCCGGCAACGTGTTTCATGGCCGGATGCAGGTTGGGGGCGAACAGGAAACCGATCCCGATATCGCGGATGCATTCCTCCACGGTTTCCGACGGTGCCTCAATATTAATACCCAGCGCAACCAGGACGTCGGCCGAGCCGCATTGACTGGTGACCGCCCGGTTGCCGTGCTTGGCCACCGGTACGCCTGCGCCGGCTACAACGAACGCGGCTGTGGTGGAAATGTTGAATGTGCCCGCGCGGTCGCCGCCCGTGCCGCAGGTGTCCACGACCGGCATACCGCCAGTGTCAATCAGCACGGCGTGCCGCCGCATGGCGGCCGCGGCGCCGCTCAGCTCGTCCACGGATTCGCCCTTCATGCGCAGGGCGGTCAGAAACGCGCCGATCTGCGCGGGGGTAAGCTTACCCTCCATGATCTGGTCGAACACTGCGCCGGCTTCGGACGAGGCCAGGTCATGGCGGTCTATGAGTTTTTGCAGAACGTGTTGCATAGTGTCCTTATTCAAGTGTGGGAGTATGGGCGTACGGGCGTGTGGGGGTACGGAGAAGACTCTTAACTCCCATACATCCAAACTCCCATACACCCATACTCTTAGTCATGCTACTTCGAACACCTTCCCTGTAGTCACCAAGAAACTTGATTGTTAATGTTGCCCCGCGGCCAGGTCCAGAAAGTTGCGGAGCAAGTGCTTGCCGCCCGGCGTCAGGATGGATTCCGGATGAAACTGGACGCCATAGGTGGCGTGCTGGCTGTGGCGCAGGCCCATGATTTCATTGTCCTCAGTGGTGGCCTCGATCACCAGTTCCGGGGGCAGGCCTGCGCGCATAATGGCCAGGGAATGATACCGCCCGGCCACAAAGGGGTTCTTGAGCCCTTGATACAGCCCTTTGCCGGTGTGATGGATGAGCGACGTTTTGCCGTGCATAATGGCCTGAGCGCCGGCCACCCGCGCGCCAAAGGCCGCGCCAATAGCCTGGTGGCCCAGACATACGCCCAGGATGGGAACAGTGCCGGACAGCCGGCGGATCAACGCCACGGAAATGCCGGCTTTATCGGGCGTGCAGGGGCCGGGCGAAATTACCACGGCCTGCGGGCGCAAAGTGACCACGGCATCCACCGTGACGGCATCGTTGCGGAATACCTGGATTGAGGCGCCCAAGGTGCCGAGCGCATGCACCAGGTTGTAGGTGAACGAATCGTAATTATCAATTAGAATAATCATGAGGAATGGTCAATGGTTAATGGTTGATGGTCAATGGAAGAAGCTGGCGAAGCGTTCGCGGGTTTGGATTTTCCATGTAATTGGATTTTTCGTTCAATGCTTGTAATTAAATTACCCAGCTGATGAAGAG
The DNA here is from genome assembly GCA_018896395.1 of Verrucomicrobiota bacterium. Lineage (GTDB taxonomy): Bacteria > Verrucomicrobiota > Kiritimatiellia > JAAZAB01 > JAAZAB01 > VSJD01. The sequence goes on from JAHIMN010000105.1 coordinate 22,563, forward strand.
CATCTTCATATCCAGAGAAAAGTGTTTCGTCGCCGGCTGTCAATAGATGCGTGTCTTTGGCATAGTTAAGATGCATAAATGTTTCACGCGCTTCGCGGCGGCAGCGATGCAAAGATTGTAAATATTCCGTGCTGTATTGAGAATAAAAGCCCTCGGTCATGTTGGCGCACACCGATTCCGATGCCCTTAATAATTGGCTTCGTAGCCATTTAAAATCGGACCGGAATGGGCGGCTCATCGTTTCGATCTTCAACGCCAGTTCATAAAACAAGCGATAAACCGGCATATCTTCAACATTTTCGATGTGTTTCTTTTCCATGCTGCGCCTCATCGCTCATCACGCATTCTTGTCTCCTCTTTCATCACCCATTGACCATCACCCATTGACCATCAACCATTCTTTAGTTGGAGTCCGTTGGCAGCCAGGGCCACCGCGTTTTGCATGCCGCGCGCCTTGTGACCGGTCTCCTCAAATTCCTTTTGCGGGTCGGAATTGTAGACGATGCCGGCGCCGGCCTGGATGGCGATGGTGCCGCCGGCGATTTCCAGGGTGCGGATCGTGATGGCAAAATCCATGCTGCCGTCATAGCTGATTTAGCCCAGCGCGCCGCCGTAGGCTCCGCGTGGTTCGCTCTCCAGTTCGTGGATGATTTCCATGGCGCGAATTTTGGGCGCGCCCGAGAGTGTGCCGGCGGGAAAAGTGGCGCGGATAACATCGGCGGCATCACAACCCTTGCGCAGGATGGCTTCCACATGCGAGACAATATGCATGACGTGGCTGTAGCGTTCGATCGTCATGTAGTCGCGCACCTGCACGCTGCCGGTTTCCGCCACGCGCCCAAGATCGTTACGGCCCAGGTCCACCAGCATGATGTGCTCGGCTTTTTCCTTGTCGTCGGAGAGCAGGTCATCGGCCAGTTGGCGGTCCTGCTGTTCGGTGGCGCCGCGCGGGCGCGTGCCGGCGATGGGCCGCAGTTCCACGCGGTTGCCCGTGAGCCGCACCATGATTTCCGGCGAAGAGCCCACCAGGGCCTGGTCGCCGATCTTGAGAAAATACAGGTAGGGCGAGGGGTTCAGCAGGCGCAGGGCGCGGTACAGCTGGAAGGGCGGCACCTCCGAGCGGGCACTGAACCGCTGACTCAGGACCGCCTGAATGATATCCCCGGCCACAATGTAATCCTTGGCCTTGCGGACGATTGCCTGGTACTGGGCGCTCGTCATGTTGGAGGTGAACGTCACCGGCGGATAGACGCGATTTTCGACGCGCGGCGCCGGTTGTTGGAGGATCGTCTCGATGGCGGCAATTTTCCGGCAGGCGGCCTCATAGACCTCCGTTGGTGTGGCGGCACTCGCGGGACGCGAGCAGACAATGACCTTGATCGTGTGGCGCAGGTTGTCGAACACGATCAGGTTATCCACTTTCAGGAAGCGGCTGATCGGCCGGCCCCCGCCACGAACCGGCTTGGGTGCCGGCAGGCGTTCGAACTCGCGGATGGCCTCGTAGCCAATGTAACCCACGGCTCCGCCGAAAAAGCGGGGCAGACCCGGCATGGTGGCCGCGCGCACGCCCTGGTACACGGGCCGCAGGCGCCGGAGCAATTGCGGGTCCGTGACGCCAGGCTCCGCCGGAGCACTCCCTGCTCCGCCAGAGCGCTGCGCGGGGGCGAGTCGCCCAGGCGAGTCGGTGTGTTCGATTTCGAACAAAAGCTCGGGCTCGACGCCGATGAAGGAATAGCGGCCCCAGGTTTCACCGCCCTCGATACTTTCGAGCAGGAACACGTTCGGGTTATCCGCAAAGCGCCGGAGCACGGAAACCGGCGTTTCGAGATCGGCCAGCACTTCCTTGCAGACCGGGATCAGGTCATATTCCCTGGCCAGCGCGAGGTAGTCCTGTAGGGTTGTGTGTTGCATGGTGTTTCTATATATAGAAACATCGGGGCGCTGTCAATAGAAAAAATAAACTTTTTTTGCTCGCGCGTTTTTCAATTGCACCGCCGGCGGACGATTCTATACTGGCCTGCGCCATGAACTGGATTACAGCAACCAAAACCGGCGTGATGCTGTCCGTACACGCCTGCCCGCGCGCCGCGCAGGACCAAGTGCAGGGCTTGCACGGGGATGCCGTCAAGATCCGCTTGCGGGCGCCGCCGGCGGATGGCCGGGCCAACAATGCGTTGATCGCTTTCCTCAGTCGGATACTGGATGTGCCCGCGCGCCACTTGATCATTGTGGCCGGGCACAGCTCGCGCCGCAAACGGGTGGCCATTGCCGGGGTAACCGAAGCGGCGGTGCGGGCCAAGCTGGGACTTTGACCGCATTAGGTCAGTTCCAGTTCGCTTTTGCAAAGCTCGTAGAAACGGCAGTGCCGGCAGATACCGAGATCGGCGGATAGTTCCCAGTCCTCCTGCGGCAGGGGCTGGTTCCTGCGGATGTCGCCCGCCACGAGGTATTCGGCCATGCCCCCGACCGATTCGCGGATTAGCCCGCGGGCGTGCTCCAGGTCGTGACCGGTCAGGGCCATGCTCTGGGTGGCGCCCTTCGAAAGGTATTCCAGGTGCACCTGGATACGCTCGGGCGGGAGGGCGTGCTTGGTGTGGGCCCAGAGACCGTAAATGGTCATCTGGTCCCGGTGCGCCGGCTTCTCGCTACCTGCCTTCCAGTCGTGGATGTGCAGGTGGTCCTCCTGGCGATAAGCATAATCCGGGATGGCATACACCTTGATGGACTCAAACAGAAACGATTCAGGGTCGCCGCCATCCGCGTGCGCGATCTCCACCTCCTGCTCCGGGCGCACAGACCCCAAGCGCGGCATGACCTGCTCCAGAAAATTAGCCAGACAGCGCTTGATCTGCTCGATCATGCGCGCGGTCATGTCCGCCTCGGGCGTATGATGATGCGCGGGGTAGTAATGTTCGTGCAGACAGCAGTGCTTTTTGGGATTGGCCTGCCACAGTTTCTTTTTAGACTCGTTCCAGCATTGATTCAGGTAAGGCTTGACGACCGTTTCATAGGCTTGGGTTGCGGTAACCGGCTTGCCGGCCTGCTCCGCCTGCGTCTGCCGGAGCGCCCACATGACGGCGCGTTCCACGGCATTGCCCTGGAGCGTGAACCGGTTTTCCATTTTACCCAGCCGGTAGGCCGCGCGCGTCAGGCTGGGGGCATCCGCCTTCCATCCGCCCCACATGGCATACTTTGCCAGGAACCGGCGGCGCGGGCATTCTTCAAAGTCTGCCCGTGCGGAAATGGACCAGGAAAAGGTGTTGATCAGATCGGCCATATTGTATATCCGGAATATCTCACAAGGTTGCTTTCCGCCTGAGGAGGATCAACCTCCGGCTGAAGACTGTAGGCTATAGACTATCCCCTGTTTTTTGTCGAGATGCTTTTGGCGGCAAGAAGGCCAAAATCTGTTCGCTCCTGGCACGATATCCCTGCGGCCCTCTTTCCACAAGATTCATCCGCTCCAGTTCGTTCAAGTCCCGCATCAGGGTCTTTCGGGTCTTCCGGGCGTAGGCCTCGGCAATACGAGTGCTGATCTGCGTGATCTCCGAAACGGAAACAGGTTTTTTCACACGTGATAGATCAAGCACTAGATGCCGACGCCGCACATGGGTATGCCCCGCTCGGTCTCGAAACATTTCATGCACATAATTCCGCCATATCACGTCCCATTGTTGCGCCCAAATGAATTCAAGCTGAGACTTCAATCCGTCAAGGAATCCCTGCACCGCATAAGTGACAAAGGGCAGAATGTCTCCGCCCGACCGGCTCGCATGATCGAGTCTCCGGTAGTATTCCGCGCGAGTCTGATTGTAGTGATTGCTTAGCAGGTGTGCAGCAGGCGCAGGCACGCCCGAAGCGATGAGAATCTGAAATTCAACGAGGCGCGCGGTTCTGCCGTTTCCGTCACCAAACGGATGAATCCATGCCAGGTAAAGGTGCGCGACAACAGCCTTGAG
>JAHIMN010000106.1 GCA_018896395.1 Verrucomicrobiota bacterium
AAAGGTTTAAATGCAACACCGCATTTTTTTTACCCATTCTCTTTTGCCCATTCTCTTGACAACCTCAGGGGAACTGCTACGATAACGCACTTTCGGGGAAAAGATGTGTTTCTTAAGACCAGCCGCGCTAAGCGCGGCTTACGAGGTGAATCATGGCGAAAGTCAAAAAAGCAATCAAAGCGCTCAAAAAATCAATTTCAAAAAAAATCCGTGCCAAGCCCAAAACCAAGGCGAAATTGGCAAAGAAACCGGCTGCCGGCAAAAAGCACGCGGTCGGTAAAAAGCCCGCGGGTCGGGGTAAGTCACGCTTTCAGGCGCCGCCGTCGGTGGTTGTTGAAAAATTGGCCGCAATGGTAGGCAAAGGGAACAAATATTTCAGCGCCGACATAAAGCGCGAATTGCGCGAGAAGCTCATGCGCCTGCGCGAGCGGATTACCGGCCAGATCAATTTCCTGGCGGCCGATAATCTTAGCCGCACCCAGAAGGATGCCGAAGTGGATTTCCGCTCCGAGGAGCAGGGCACCGATAATTTCGACCGTGACTTCGCCCTCAACCGGGTCAGCTTGGAACAGGATATTGTCTTCGAAATTGACGAAGCCATGAACCGGATCAAGATCGGGACATACGGCGCCTGCGAAAGTTGCGGGGGACCGATCGAAAAAGCCCGCATTATCGCTTTGCCTTACTCAAGGATGTGCATAGGCTGTCAGTCGAAATTAGAAACAGGTCGCAAAAAATTCCGTTCGTTTGAGACAGCTGCCCTGTTTCCAAATGCCGATAAGGCAGTCACGGAAATGGCGTCCGAAGAGGAATAATGCGGGTATTATCCCTGAGTTTTGTGATTGTCGTCCTGGACCAGTGGTTCAAACTGCTGATTCTGCAGCGGTTTTCCCTGGGCGAATCCTGGCCCGTCATTACGGGTTATTTTAATCTCACCTATTTGCGTAATACCGGCGCCGTCTGGGGTATTCTCCAGCACCAGAACGAATGGCTGGTGCTGTTATCGTTCGTCGTGCTGATCCTGATGGCCGTCTTCTATCGCTGGCTGGTGGATGACCGTCGCGTTCATCGCCTGGCCATCGGGTGCATGATCGGCGGCATCGTTGGAAATCTGATTGACCGCATCAAGTTAGGGTGGGTCACCGATTTTCTTGATTTCCACTGGGCGGCCAATCACTGGCCGTGTTTCAACCTGGCGGATGCCGCCATCTGCGTCGGCGTTGGCATTTATGCCGTCTCGACCTTATGGATGTCCACGGTTCGCCTGCCGAAGCGCGAGCCGGTCGCAGAGCCACGCGGTCGAGAGGCGCATGCCGGCACAATTTCCAACGTCTGATCTGCGGGCCTGGTTTCTCGTCGGCCCGACTGCCTCCGGTAAATCCGCCGTGGCCCAATACCTTGCCGAACAGGATGCGAGCGCCATCCTGTCGGCCGATGCCATGCTGGTTTACATTGGCATGAATATCGGCACCGCCAAACCGACCGCGGCTGAACGCGCGCGGGTGCGCTATTATGGTCTTGATCTGGTCGAGCCCCGGGAGCCTTTTAGCGCGGGCGCCTACCGGTTAGCGGCCCTGCAGGCGTTCCAGGACGCCGCTACGCGGCGGTTGCGTCCTCTGATTGTGGTGGGCGGCACGGGCCTTTACATCAAGGGCCTGATCGATGGGCTGGCGCCGCGCTCACCCAGGCAGTCAGCGATCCGGGAAGAGGCCGAGCGGCGACTGGCGGCGGAGGGCATCGGCGCGCTCCAGGCATGGTTGAGCCAGGTTGATCCGGCGCGGTATGCATCGCTGGCCGACAAAAAAAATCCACGCCGGCTAATGCGCGCGCTGGAAACGGCCCTGGCCGGCGAAGCGCCGGCGGCCGGAAACTGGCGAGCGACCCAGGATAGTCCGCGTATTCTTGGCTTGAAGTGGAGCCTCCCCCAGCTTTATGATCGCATTCAAGTCCGGGTTCAGGCCATGTTCACGGGTGGACTGCTGACGGAAGTCGAGCGGCTCCTGCAGGCCGGGTTTGAGGACGCGCCGACGGCCCGACTTGCGATTGGCTATGCGGAGGCGGCGGCCTATTTACGCGCGCAGTGTTCGCTTGCCGAGGCCATGGCCACAACCGCGGTGCGCACGCGGCAATTGGCCAAGCGCCAGATGACCTGGTTCCGCCACCAATGCAACGTGGAGTGGCTGGCCGTGGATGCCGCGATGACGACAGCCGAAATCGCCGACGCCGTGAGCGCGTATTGGCAAAAGCATGGGCCGACGCCCGTGGCGGGTTAAAGAGGACGACGGATGCCAGACAACGGACGACAGACAGTTTGGGAGTAGTGGAGTAACGGAGTGTGGGCGTCAGAAAAAAACTCCCATACACCCATACTCCATCACTTGCATACACAGCAGCCATCAACCATTGACATTAGGAAGAGCCATGAATATTCATCCGACGGCGATCGTAAATCCCAAGGCCGAACTGGGCGCCAATGTCATTATTGGCCCTTTTTGCGTTATTGACGCGGACGTTAAGATCGGTGCCAACGCGCGTATCGGGCCGCACGTGACGATTCTTCCATTTACCACGATTGGGGCCGGATGCTCGCTCCATGCCAACGTGGTCCTGGGCGACCTGCCGCAGGATATGGCCTTCAAGGATATCGTCAGCTATGTTCGCATTGGCGCTAACTGCACGATCCGTGAGGGAGTTACGATCCACCGGGGTACCAAGCCGGAGACGGAAACCGTGGCGGGCGAGGGGTGTTATCTGATGGCGAATAGCCACCTGGCCCACAATGTCAAACTGGGCGATTCTGTGGTGTTGGTCAACGGGGCGTTGCTTGCCGGCTATGTTGAGGTGGGTGATCGCGCGTTCATCAGCGGCAATTGCATGGTTCATCAGTTCACCCGCATCGGGAAGTTGGCCATTCTGGCGGGCGGATCCGCATTTAACAAGGATGTGCCGCCGTTTTGTAAGACGAAAGGACTTACCTTCAATGCGGTTGCAGGATTGAATGTGATTGGCTTAAAGCGCGCCGGCTTCGGCGTGCCGGACCGGCTGGCCATCAAGCGGGCATTTCATACCCTCTACCAGTCTGGTCTGAACGTGAGTCAGGCCACGGCCAAAATTCGGGCCACGTTGCCGACCGGGCCGGCCCTGGAATTTTGCGAATTTGTCGAGCAGTCTAAACGCGGCATTTGCCGGTTCGGGGTCCAGACGGACGACGACGGACGACAGATGACAGACGACTGACGACGGACAACGGACCCCCCTACGCGACTCGCCTGGGCGAAGCGCTCCGGCGGAGCCTGGAGCCACTACGGCGGGGCAGGCGATAGACGACTGACGACGGACCTGAAAAAGCGGAAGCAACGCCCGACATCGAACGCCCAACTTACAATGTATCAAACGGGCTGCGCACGCCGATGCCGGTATGCTTTGCCGTGTGCAGATAGATTTCCGTCGTGGAAATATCCGCATGGCCAAGCCAGATTCTTTTCACGAATGCGACTGACCAGCGCCTTCTCCCAGGATGGACCGCCCAGATCGCGAGCCCCCGCTGTCGGAACATCATTCAT
>JAHIMN010000107.1 GCA_018896395.1 Verrucomicrobiota bacterium
CATAGCCATCGACCGTGACCGCGCCTCGGCCCTGGGTATCACGGCCCAGACCATCGAACAGACCCTGGCGCTCGGGTATGCCGGCGGCTATATAACCCAGTTCACCACCGATCTTGACCAGTATCAGGTCATTCCCGAAATAGAAAAGGAACACCAGCGCCTGCCCAGCGACCTGGCCATGCTCTATTTGCGCTCAACCGTAACCGGCCGGCTTGTGCCGCTGAAGTCCGTCGTGAACTGGAAGGAAGAGGCTGGCCCGCAGAATGTGCCGCACGCCCAGCAACAGGAATCTGCCACGCTTTCATTCAGTATTTCCCCGGGGATTCCGCTCGGTTATGCCGTTAAGAAGATGGAAGAAGTGGCGGCCAAAATCCTGCCGCCCGGTGTGGTCGGAAAATTCACCGGGGACGCCCAGGAATTCAAGCGGTCCATTGCCAGCCTGGGTATTCTGCTGTTTGTTGCAATCTTTTTGAAATATATCATGCTGGGGATCTTATACGAAAGCTACATCCATCCCTTCACGATTCTCAGCACCCTGCCGGTGGCGGTCTTTGGCGGTCTGCTGACCTTGCTGGCGTTTGGCAGTGAGCTTTCGATTTACGGCTATATCGGCATGTTCGTGCTCATCGGGCTGATTACCAAAAACGGCATTCTGATGGTGGACTTTGCCAAACAACGCCGCATGGAGGGCATGAACAGTTACGAGGCGATCTACGACGCCTGTCGCGTGCGTTTCCGCCCGATCCTGATGACCGGCCTTAGCACCATTCTGGGCACCATGCCGATCGCCATAGGCTATGGCGCGGATGCGTCTTCGCGTATTCCACTTGGCTTGGTGGTGGTAGGCGGTATGGTCTTCGCCCAGGTGATTACGCTCTTTGTGACGCCCGGCATCTATCTCTACATGGAGATGATCCAGGAACGGTTCTTCAGGCCGCGCACCGATCTGGAGTAAGCCGGGATTAGATGGAGTAATCCCGTTTGCCGCAAGGCGATATCCAAATGAATATACTGGGCATTGATATCGGCGGAACAAAAACCTCCGTGTGTATCGGCACGGAATCCGGTCAACTGGTGTTGGAGCGGCGCATGACCACCCGTCCTGAAGAAGGTCCCGACAAGGTCCTTGAAAAAATCATGGTTCTGGCCCGTGCGGTCATGGCGCAAAGCGGCCTGCCGGATGTCGACGCCGTGGGCATTGCGGCGCCCGGCCCGGTGGACGTCAAGCGGGGCGCCATGCTGGCGCCGCCCAATATGCCCGGCTGGGATTTTGTGCCGGTGGTGTCGTATTTCACGGAGGCCTTCCACCAGCCGGTCTTTATGAACAATGATGCCAATGCCTGCGCGCTGGCGGAATACCATTTCGGGCGCGGGCGTGGCGTCGCCAACCTGGTTTACCTGACGCACAGCACGGGCATGGGCGGCGGGGTTATCGTCAATGGTCGTCTCGTGCAGGGGGCAACCGATATGGCCGGGGAGGTGGGGCACTTCATCCTTGACCCGCAGGGCCCCCCGTGCCCGTGCGGATTACACGGCTGTTTCGAGGTGTATTGCGGCGGCCGTAATGTAAGTTTGCGGCTTCAGCAAAAGATCGTTGCCGAAGGCATTGCCACGGTGCTCACCGCGAAAGCCGGCGGTCGGCTGGCGGCCATTGATTTCAAGATGTTTGTCGAGGCGGCGCGGGAACAAGATCCCTTTGCCGTTCGTGAATGGCAGGCTTACGTGGATCGCCTGGCGCAGGGCATCGGGATTATCATCATGGTCCTGAATCCGGACATGGTGGTGCTCGGCACGATTGCCTGCCAGACCGGCGACTTCCTGATGATTCCGCTGAAAGCATGCTTGCGCCGGTTTGCCTGGGGGACGGCTTTGAACGCCTGCCGGATTGAGACCAGCACGCTGGGCGCGAACATCGGCGACCTGGGTGCGATCGCGGTGGCCGCGGAAGGCCTTAAGGCAGGCTGATGCGCAGTAGCCTGCTGGCGCCGGTGGTATCCAGGTTGGCCATCTCGTATTTCTTGAGACAGTCCGGCATAAGGATCGTGGTTCCCGGGGTTACATCTACCAACACGCTCCCCGACTTGATCCGCACCAGCCCCTTCTCCATGAACAGAGCGTGGAAACTGTGGGTGTCCAGCGAACAAGCCAGCATACCGGGCACGGCCAGTTCCTCGAATCGGAAATAGGGTGTGCGCAAGCGTTCCACGATTAGGTTGCCTTTGGGGGGCACCTCGACGGGTACTGATGGCATGGGCTGGCGGGCGGCGGGGATGCCTTGCCACTGGATGACTTTCAGCGCCTGTTCAATGTGCAGTTCGCGCGGCTTACCGTCCGAGCCAACCCGGTTCCAGTCGAATACACGGTAGGTCGTATCGGAATTCTGCTGGACTTCCAATATGAGGCCGCCCGCGCCAATGGTATGGACACAGCCGCCGGGGATGTAGATTACGTCCCCCTGGTGCTCGCTCACTTTTTTGAGCAGATCTCCAACCCGGCCTGCCGCAAGGGCTTCCCGGAACCGGACTTCATTCACGCCGGGTTGAAACCCGACGAACACTTCGGCGCCCGGGTCCGCGTCCAGCATATACCACATTTCGGCTTTCGCTTCGCCGCCCACTGCCTTGGCGGCGGCTTCGTCCGGATGCACCTGCACACTCAGGCGCTCCTTGGAGTCAATCAGCTTGACCAGCAGTGGGAAGCGTTCCAACGCTCGTCCCAGCAGTTCGGCCCCGTAGGTTTGGGTCAATTCGTGGATATCCTTGCCGGCCAGGGAACCGTTGACGACCACGTTGATGCCCTCGGCACGGTCGGTGATTTCCCAGGATTCGGCGTAAATACCGGGCGGCAAGGACCGACCGTATCGGCGGGCAATCCGGTTCCCGCCCCAGATATAATTCTTATAGACCGGCTTGAACATTAACGGGTAAAGAGGGGGCTTTGTATTCATCGTGGAAGCAAGCATATCCTAACCTGCCAATGGAAACCAGAACGAAAATAATATTTTTTACTAATATTTTTTACTTGCACCCACCGGCGTATCCCGCTATCGTTGCAGAGATCAGAGGTCGGAGGTCAGCAACCTGCCCGCAATGCTGCGCATAGCGCTGCAGGC
>JAHIMN010000108.1 GCA_018896395.1 Verrucomicrobiota bacterium
AGGGCGCCAGGTAGGGATCGTCCTGAACCAATGGAAGAACGGATGACGGAGGACAGACGACGGACGACAGAGAACAGACGGCAGACGACGGACGACGGCCTGCCCGCCGTAGCCTTGGCGAAGGTGGGACGCCGGAGGAGGGATGCCGAGGGCCAGCGGACTTTCGATGTTTAGGTGTTGTTGCCATGGAATTACTCCGCACCGTCATCCGCCTACGCGAAGCCGCTTCGGCGTGACAAGCCGGCGCGACTACGAATTCTTATCCTTCGGCGTTGGGCGTTCGATGTTGGATGTTCGATGTTTGCTTCTGCTTATACGCTCCACGTACTTCCCGCGTTCCCGCCGATTCTGATTTCTGCATTCTGCATTCTACATTTCTTCCACGTGCTTCCTATCCCTTGATCAGTGGGCGGTCCAGCATGGTTTCGTAAAGCCGGAGATAACTCTTGGCCGTGACGGCGTGCGTGAAGCGTTCGGTGCTGTCGCGCATGATCCGGCCGATTTGCCGCGTGCGCACGTCCTCCGGCTGGCGGAAAAACGCCATGGCCTGATCCAGGCCCCAGCTCAGGGCCCGGCTGTCGTAATCCCGGAACAGAAACCCGTTACCAGTGTTGCGCTCAATATCCAGCGGCGTAATCGTGTCGTGAATGCCGCCCGTGTCGTGCGCCACCGGCAGACTCCCGTATTTACAACTGATCATCTGCGGCAGACCGCATGGCTCGAACCGGGACGGCATGAGCACGAAATCGGAGGCTGCGTAGGCCAGGCGCGACAGGCTTTCGCTGAAATTGCAAACCGCCACGCGTGCCTGCAGGCCGTACCGGCGGGCGATGTCGTGGAAATGGGTCTGGAAAGAACCGTTGGCCACAAAGACAATCTGCAGGCCCTCGCGCCGGTACTGATCCACCACCGCATAAAGTATGTCGGCTAACAGTTGACAGCCTTTCTGGACCGGGTCCAGCCGCGACGGCCAGAAGAAGAGCGGCGCGCCGTCGGCGCGCGTCAGCCCCACCTGCTTTTGGAGCGCGCGCTTGGCTTTGAGCTTGCCGCGCAAACAGTCTTCCGCGCCGTAGCGGCAGGGCAGGGCGGGATCGGTCGCGGGGTCATAGGAGGGATTGGGCGCGTTGAGAATGCCCGTGGCACAACCAGCGGTGCGTTTGTTGGCCAGTTCGCGATGCAGGACGCCATCCACAAAATCGAACCGGCCCTCGGTCAGTTCGTTCAGAAAGGTGGGACTCACGGTATTAATGAAGTGCGCGGCGAAAATACCGCTGATCAAAAAGTCCACCGGATTGCGGTCGCGGCTCTCCTCGTAAGCATGCGGCATCCACTGATAATACAGGAAGCGCCAGAACTCGGCGGCGTCTATGCCGCTTTCCTCGATGCGGGCCAGGGTGGTATGCAGAGAGTGGATGTTGTGCACGGTGAAGAGGCAGGGAATCTTCAGGCGCCGGGCCAAAGCCGGGATGAGCCCCGTCATCCAGTCGTTGCAGTGGATCAAGTCCGGCTGGACACGCGGGATGATATTATTAATCACCTCCCGCTGGAAGGCCAGGGCCAGGTTGGGGTTTTCCTCCTCATGCGGGTTATAGACATTGGCGCGATAATAGAAAATACGGTCTTCAGCCAGGTGAATGCGCTCATCCGGCAGTTTGGTCTTGTAGGCGCGCAGTTCGTCGCTGATCAGGTTGCCGATGTTGAAATTGAACATCTGGCGGTAGTGCGGCAGGGCCACGTGGACGTCGGCGCCGGCCTCGAACAGGGTGCTGACCAGCGCTGCGGAGACGTCGGCCAGTCCGCCCGCCTTGGCCACGAGGTAGTTGGCCATGTTGCCCATGCCGTGCGGGAGATAAGTGATCTCCGGCGTGACAATCAGAATGCGGGGGTTGTGTGTGCTGGCCACGGATAAGTTCCTACGTTTTTTCCCAGACTACGCTGGGAAAAAATGGTTCGCCAAAGGCGAACAGATAATTTCTCGTTTTAATATATTTTGCTATGTTAAGGGCATGAAAACAACCAATCACATGGCGGACGATTTTTCGACATATTATG
>JAHIMN010000109.1 GCA_018896395.1 Verrucomicrobiota bacterium
AGAATTTAAGCGCATGCCGACTTTGCAATCAACGCTTTCTTTTTTAAGTTTCTTATACGTTTGATCAGCCCGCCAACGGCCGGCGGTGGATTCGCTGAGCAGCGACTTATGAGCACAACACGGGTCATAGCTTTTGCCAACCAGAAGGGCGGCGTGGGAAAGACCACGACGGCCGTCAACCTGGCCGCCTACCTGGCCGAGCGCAGCCAGGACATGCTGGTTATTGACCTGGATCCACAGGCCAACGCCACCAGCGCACTGGGCATTGAAAAGCAACCGGGCCACAGCGCCTATGCCGCGCTCCTCGAGGAAGGCCAATTACCGGGCGAAGTCATTCAAACGGCGATAAAGGGTCTGGACTTGATTCCTTCCGAACCGGACCTGGCCGGCGCCGAGATAGATATTGCCCAGTCCGAACATTACCTGCACTGCTTTCAAAAGGCCTTAGCCCCCCTTCTGGCCGAGGACCGGTATGACTATATTTTCATTGATTGCCCGCCTTCCCTTGGCATCCTCACAAGCAACGCGCTCACGGCGGCGCATACTCTGATCATTCCCGTCCAGTGTGAATACCTGGCGCTGGAGGGACTGAGCATAATGACCCGGATAATCGAACAGTTGCGTACCGGTGGCGCCAACCCCGAGCTGACCTTGGACGGCATTGTCATGACAATGTTCGATGGCCGTACCCGACTGGCCCTGCAGGTCATGGAGGAAGTGAAGAAGCATTTCGGCGAGCGCGTCTATGAGACGTTTATCCCGCGTACCGTTCGTCTGAGCGAAGCCCCCAGTTTCGGCCAGCCCATCATGCTCTACGATCCGCGGGGCACGGGCGCGCAGGCCTACCATGCACTGGCCAAGGAGTTTTTGCGGCGGCACCGGTCTGCCCACCATAGCCCCTTTGGCGAAGGCGGGACGACGGACCCTCCTTCGCCCGAGCGCTTCGGAGGGCAGGCGACAGATTTATCCCGCGTTACGCGGGACGACGGACACCAGACAACCGACGCCACCGAGGACGAAACGGTCAAGGCCGAGCCCACGCCCCCATTTTCCCCGCCGGTTGCTGAGACCGAAACCTGAAATCCCGAATAATGCGGAACAAGCTTGCCACGCGTCCCGCGTGGTCCGCAATCCCGCGCAACGCAGGACAAACTTGCCCCGCCAGTGGCGGGGTCAGCAATCCGCAATCCGCAATCCTAATTCCGCTTCCCTTTCCTTGCGCAGGCGCTTAAGTTTGCCTGCCAAGGTGATTTTCTTGACCGGCGAAACGCGGTCCACGAACAGCACCCCATTCAGGTGATCTATTTCGTGCTGGATGACGCGGGCCAGTATGCCATGGGCGTGCAGCTTCCGTTGAACGCCCTGGATGTCGAGAAAGGACACCGTAACCTCGGCCGCGCGGTTGACCGGCGCCCAGATTTCCGGAACACTCAAACAGCCTTCCGTCTCGCGTTGGGACCCCTTTTTGGCCACCAGGACGGGATTCAGCATAACCAGCGGTAACGTCACGTCCGGATTCAGGCGCGGGCCATCCGGCACGGCGACGTCAATGGCCGGCGGAATATCCATAACGCAGATCTGGATGGTTTGGCCAATCTGCTGGGCCGCCAGGCCGACGCCTTTCCGGTCTTGCATGATCCGGAGCATATCGCCGGAGAGGGCCTTGATGGCGCCATCAATGCGACGGATAATCTCCGCCTTCTGCCGGAGCACCGGATCGCCATAAGTGCAGAATCGGTATTTCATGGGAAAATCCTCGACCGTTGCATTCCACTATAATGTGCGTAATGACCAGGCGCAATCCCAAATGGTAGCTCGCAATCGCGTGGCGCGCATCGCGCTTGCCAAACCGCGGCCATTCCTTTACAGTGCCGCCATGTCCGACATTCTGGTTATCATCCCAACTTATAATGAGACGGAAAATATCCGGCTGATCGCCGCGGCCGTGTTCGCGGCATGCCCGGAGGCCCATATTCTGTTCGTAGACGACAATTCCCCGGACGGTACCGGGTGCCTGGCGGACGCCATGGGCCAGGCGGACCCGCGCGTGCATGTTCTGCATAAGCAGGATAAACAGGGGCTGGGTCGCGCCTACATCGCCGGGTTCAAGTGGGCCCTGGAGCGGCATTATCGCTATATCTTCGAGATGGACGCTGATTTTTCACACAACCCTGCAGAGCTCCCGAAATTTCTCGAGGCCGCCG
>JAHIMN010000315.1 GCA_018896395.1 Verrucomicrobiota bacterium
AAATATATTTGAACGGCAAGTTAGTACCCGAAAAAGACGCCAAGATATCCGTGTTTGACCACGGCTTGCTATATGGGGACGGCGTGTTCGAGGGGATTCGCTCTTACAATGGGCGGGTCTTCATGCTCGATGCCCATATTGACCGCCTGTACCGCTCGGCCAAGGCCATTGCGCTCGAAATTCCCATGAGCAAGAAGGATATAAGCGCCGCCGTGGTCAAGACCTGCAAGGCCAATAATGCCATGAACGGCTACGTGCGCCTGATCGTGACGCGCGGGGTGGGTACGCTGGGGCTCAACCCCTATACCTGCCGGAAGGGGCAGGTGATCATCATTGCCGCCAAGATCCAGCTCTATCCGCAGGAACTGTACGCGCATGGCCTGCAGGTGGTGACCTCGGGGACGCTCCGGAACCACACGGAATCCCTGAGCCCTTGCGTCAAGAGCCTGAACTACTTGAACAACATTATGGCCAAGATCGAGGCCATCAATGCCGGTGTGGAAGAGGTTGTCATGCTCAATCCGCAGGGCTTCGTGGCCGAGGCGTCCGGCGACAACATATTCATCATCAAGGGCAACCAGTTGGTGACGCCGCCGATCAGTTGCGGCGCCCTCGAAGGGGTTACCCGCGATGTCGTCATGGAACTGGCCCGGCAGGACGGCATGGACGTGCGCGAATGCGTGCTGACCCGCTACGATCTGTATAACGCGGATGAAATGTTTCTGACCGGGACGGCCGCAGAAATAATCAGCGTGATCGATATGGACCGGCGCACTATCGGATCAGGCAAGCCCGGAGCGAAGACGCTGGCGCTGACCACGCGGTTTCGCGCGTTCGCCGCCCGGAACGGCACGCCGATTGCCTAAGGCCGGCACGTCAAATGCAGAATGAAGAATGCAGAATGTTCAGAGGACGGACGAAGCCGGACGACAGACAGCGGATGACGGACAATTAATTTTAACCTCTGATCTCTGACTTCTGTTTTTTGAGGAAGTGGCGTCATGATGTGTGAAACATGCGGCAAGAAGATGGCGACCGTGCACTGGACGGAGATGGTGAACGACGCCGTCAAAAAAATGCATCTCTGCGAGGTCTGTGCCGCTGCCAAGGGGCTGGATGTCAATAATCCGGCGGCCTTCTCGGACGTTATGCTCGGGTTGGGGACGCAGAAGGAGCCGGCGGCGAAAGAACGGGATGTGGCCTGTGCGCTCTGCCACATGCGGATCGCGGACTTCAAAAAAACATCGCGCTTGGGATGCCAGGCCTGTTACGAAACGTTTGCCGACGAATTAAAGCCCCTGCTTGAGGCCATGCACAAGGGTAACCAGCATGTGGGTAAAGTGCCGGCGCATAAAGAGGCTAAAGGAGCGGCCAAAGCCGGCCTGCTCCCGTCCCTGGCCATCTTGCGCCAGAAATTGGAGGCGGCCATTGCCGCCGAGCAATATGAAGAGGCGGCCAGCCTGCGCGACCAGATTCGGCAGATCGTGGAAAAAGTCCCCGCGGCGCGTCCGCGGCCCGCTAAGGAAAAAGAATGAAAGTTGTGGATGAATTGCTCAAGAACCCCGGTGCCTGGATGAAGGTCGGCGCCCCCCCGGGCGTCATGGTCAGCAGTCGGGTGCGGCTGGCCCGCAACCTGGAAGGCGTTGCCTTCCCGGACTGGGCCGGTGCGGAGGAGTCCCTGTGTCTATGGCAGGCCCTGCGGCCGATCCTGGAAGCCTTGCCGGGATGCGCGGTGCCGGTTGCGCTGGAAATGGAAGGCCTGAGCCGGGTGGACAAGGAAATTCTCATTGAACGCCATCTCATCAGCCGCGACCTGGCGGAGAAGGGGCGGGGCAGTGGACTGGTGTTCAAGGCCGATGAGACCGTGGTCATCATGGTCAACGAGGAGGACCACATCCGTATGCAGGCCATGTCGCCCGGATTGAGCTTGCGCGGGTTGTGGCAAACGATTGACGGCATTGATACCGACCTGGAGCGGCAGGTGCGCTACGCGTTTTCGCCGCGGCTGGGGTACCTGACGGCCTGCCCGACCAACGTCGGCACCGGCATGCGCGCCAGCGTTATGTTGCACCTGCCGGGTCTGGTACTGATGAACGAGATCAACCCGATTATCAAGGGGGTCAACAAGATCGGCCTGGCCGTGCGCGGGTTGTGGGGCGAAGGCACGGATGCGGCGGGAAACATGTTCCAGATTTCCAACCAGACCACGCTCGGCGAAACCGAAGATACAATTATCAGCCGCTTGGAACAGATTGTCCTGGAAATCGAGGAGCACGAGAAGCATGCCAAGGAGCGGCTACTCCAGCAAAAGGAAATTTCGCTGAAGGATCACGTGGGGCGGGCCTACGGGATTTTAACCCACGCCTGCCTGCTGAACTCCAAGGAGACCCTGGATATGCTTTCCGCCCTGCGCTTGGGAATTGAACTGGGCCTGTTGCGGGAATGGTCCGCGTCCATGATTGACGAGTTGTTCCTGTTGATTCAGCCGGGCCACCTGCAGAAGGTGGAAGGCAAAAGCATTGGCGCCGAGAAACGCGACCTGGCCCGCGCCCGGTTAATTCGCGCACGGCTGATCGCCGGGAAGCGCGCTTAAAGAAATGCAGAATGTAGAATGCAGAATGCAGAATG
>JAHIMN010000011.1 GCA_018896395.1 Verrucomicrobiota bacterium
GGCGCGCCCTACTTGCCCGCAGTGCTACAGCGTTGCAGGCGGGCGACGGCAACAGTAGGGCCTCAGCTTGCTGAGGCCATTATTTCCCTTGCATTACAAACCACGCAGGCGCATAGTGCCCCGCTTTTCAGGCTTAAAATAAGGAGTGTTTCCCGTGGATCGTCGCATTGCATTAGCGCGTGTTCGCAACGTCGGCATCATGGCGCATATTGACGCCGGCAAGACGACGGTCAGTGAACGGCTGTTATTTTATTCCGGCAAGACCCACAAGGTAGGTGAGGTCCATAATGGTGCGGCCACCATGGACTGGATGGTCCAGGAACGCGAGCGCGGCATCACGATCACGTCCGCCGCCACGACGCTTCCCTGGAAGGAACACGAGATCACCCTGATTGATACCCCCGGGCATGTGGACTTTACCGCCGAAGTAGAGCGCAGTTTGCGTGTTTTGGACGGGGCCGTGGCGCTTTTCTGCGCCGTGGGCGGTGTCCAGCCCCAGTCGGAAAAGGTCTGGAAGCAGAGCGAGAAATACAGCGTTCCTAAAATCGCCTTCATTAACAAGATGGACCGCACGGGGGCCGACTTTTTCGGCGTCGTCAAAAAAATTCAGGATATCCTGGGCGCGAACACCGTGCCGGTCGTGGTGCCTATCGGCAAGGAAGACCAGTTTCAGGGGATCATTGACCTGCTGACGATGAAGGCGGTGACCTACCCTGATGACGATAAAGGCCAGACCTGTCTGGAAACGGAAATTCCGCCGGAACTGCGCGCCAAGGCCAAAAAATGGCGCGCCAACCTGGTGGAAAAATGCGCGGAACAGGATGACGGCCTGCTGGAAAGATTTCTGAACACCGGGGAGCTGACCGAAAGCGAGATGCGCGGCATTATCCGCAAGGCCACGATTGCGCACAAGGTAATCCCGGTTTATTGCGGCGCGGCCTTCAAGAACAAGGGCGTCCAGCGCCTGCTGGACGGCATTGTATATTTTTTGCCGTCCCCGGCCGATCTGCCGCCGGTCATCAGCGCCGGCACCGCGGATGACGAGACCCCTGCCCAGCGCGCGCCATCCGACGACGAACCGATGTCGGCCATCGCCTTCAAGATCGTGTCCGACAAGCACATGGGCAAGCTGACTTATCTGCGTATTTATTCCGGCCGACTCAGGACCGGAGACATCGTGTATAACAGCACCCAGCATACCGATGCGCGGATCGGCCGGCTGATGCGTATGCACGCCAACCGCCAGGAGGGCATTGAGGAAGCCGCCACCGGCGACATTGTGGCCGTTGTGGGCCTGGCCAAAACCCACACGGGCGACACGCTCTGCAGTCCGGAAAAACCGATTCTTTTGGAGGCCATTGAATTCCCGACTCCGGTCATGTCCATCAGTGTAAAGCCGGAAAGCCGACTGGATGGCGAAAAGGCCATGGCCTCCCTGCATCGGCTGGCCGAGGAAGATCCGACCTTTTTCGTCAAGCTGGATCCGGAAACCAAGGAAACCATTATTTCAGGGATGGGCGAACTGCATCTGGAAATCCTGGTGGATCGGCTCCTGCGCGAATTCGACGTCAAAGTCGCCGTGGGGCGGCCGGAAGTCGCCTTCCGCGAAACAACCACCGTGACCGTCGAGGGCCAGTATAAGCATGTCAAGCAATCCGGCGGGCGCGGCCAATATGCGCACGTCTGGTTGAGGCTGGAGCCGATGGAGACCGGCACGGGTTTTGAGTTTGTAAGCGAAGTCAGAGGCGGTCGTATTCCGACGGAATATATTCCCGCTGTGGAAAAGGGGATCATCCGGTCCATGGATAAAGGGCCCTTCGCCGGCTACCCGATAGTGGACGTGCGCGTGGTGGTTTTTGACGGGTCGTACCATGAAGTGGATTCGAGCGACATGGCATTTCAGGAGGCGGGCCGCGCCTGCTTCCGCGCGCTGTTTCTCAAGGCGCATCCGGAGATCACGGAACCGGTCATGTCGCTGGAAGTGACCACCCCCGAAGATTTTGTGGGGGGCATTACCGGCACGATCTGCCAGCGGCGGGGCCGGATCGAGGCCATGGAACCCCAGGGTAATTATCGGATCATCCGCGCGATGGCGCCCCTGAGCGAGATGTTCGGCTATTCCAATGTGATCCGCACCATCAGCCAGGGCCGTGCTGCCTATATCATGCACTTCGAGCGGTACGAGGCGGTCCCTTATTCCCTGGCCGAAGAACTCGTCAAGAAGCGCCGCGAACTGGGCAAGGTGCGCTGAATGACGGAAGCGTGAAGCAAACGCCGACTTGTCCGCCATAGCTTTAGCGACGGAGGAACATCCAACACCAGGCTCCGCCGAAGCGCTACGCCCAGGCAAGTCGAACGTCCAACGTCGAA
>JAHIMN010000110.1 GCA_018896395.1 Verrucomicrobiota bacterium
ACCAGAAAACAGAAATAATACAAGTCTTGCCTGTCGCCCCTGGTTCATCGGTCATGCTCCTCCGAACACCGAACACCGAACACCCCCCCTGAGTAGTCGCCTCGGAATCTGATCAATGACGCGGTGCCGGCGCCACAATCACCTTGCCGAAAAAGACGCCCAGATCGGGCGGGAATCCTGCTTTATGAGGATTCCATGCCGGCTGGACTTGAAATCGTATCCACGCATCGCGGTTTTTCTCAGGCGGCAGGGGTAAGATCAGCCATTGCCAGATACCGGGATGTAAAAATGTGGATGAGTGCCACGGGCTCGTGTCATTAAAAAGCGTCAGCGACGGCGACACGCCATCCGGGCTGAGCGCCGGGGTGAACACCAGCAAAAACATATATCCTGGCGCCGCGGCTGGCACCAGTATGGCGGCATCCGCGCGCGCCCAGCGGCCTTTCAAAGGCGGCATAACTTCTTGACGCATGCTTTTCGAAAACCTGTCGGAGATAGGCGTTAATCCGTCTTTAGTTCGACCCAGCGCGGCGGCGATAAAAAGCGGCGAGCGCGCCGTGATCGTAAGCGTACTGGAGGCAGTCGCCATATTCGGTCGGCATACATAAGACCACCACTGGTCTGCCAAAGGCTGGAATTGAAAGCCGTGCCACTCCGGCGGCAAGGTGCTCTCTTCGTTTATCACGGGCGCCACGGGGTGGGGATCTGTGGAATACATCACAAAAAACAATTCGTGCAGATTGGATTTCAGATTGCCGGGAATAGTCAGGCTAACCTGTTCTCCTGCCGCGAGCGTGATGCCTTCCATGCCAGGTTTCTCGATGCGCACATTGGCAAACCTGCGCAGTCCCATGTTGCCGCTTTCCATCGGGAGCGCCATCACGTTGGTTAATAACGTGGCCGGTCGCGCGCCATCTTTCAGCGTCATTTGGTACAGACTCAGCGATAGCGGCCCTTCCCGAATGCGGGTCGGCAATGTGTTGTAGGCTTGCTGTAATTTTCGGTCTTTGAAGACGGCCTGTTTCACAAGGGTAAAATCAAAGCGGTCGCTCCGTGGCATTTGGAAGGGGGTCATGAAAAACGCCGGCTGATCCGGAGAGGAGCGCATAATCGTTTCCCAAGCACGTTCCGAGGCGCTGTAATCGTCCTTGCGCTCATTGTCAAGGCCCAGGGCTGTAACGCCAAACATATGTTCCAAGGGCGCTGTGATCCGGGAATATTCACCCAGTAATATTCCATGATCCTGTTGTATGGTCCGGGCAAACGGCGCCAGAAAACGCAGGAAGCCGCGGTGTTCGACCAGAGAAACCAGGTGTCCGCGATGGGTCAGGCCCATCAAGCAAATGACCGCGGCCAGGCCGGGAGCAAGCCAGGCGGTCCAGGGCCGGCCCGGCCATTCCGGAAGGCGGGTTGCCAATGCCGTCAAACACAAAGCAGACATGGGAATAACAGCCATGAGCAGGTAGCGGGTCATCATGAAATCCCGCATTGTGCCGGCCAGAACGAGCGCGGGAAATACGGTCAGTGCCAGTCCAATCCGTTCCGGGCGCCATAACCCTTCGCCGGTCAGCCAAGTGGCCCAGCCGACAAGGATAAGCAGGGCCATCGGCCAAGAAACCATATTGGCAAAAGTTTGCCAGTCGGTCAGAATATTATAGTTTGGGACCATGCTTCGCAGGATTGGAAGAGAGCCTATACTTTCACGGTTGAAATACACATTCACCAAAAATAGCGCGCAGACTAGTGCCAGCCCGGCCGCAAGCCATCCGGAAACACAATGGTGTTTATTAACACCACGGTGTTCATTCCCAGCGGCCGCGGTCCCGCCCCGTTCTTGCCTCGGCATAGCGCTCCGGACTTTGGCGAGCTCAGTCGAGACGCGGAGCCGGGTGTGACTCATGGCCAGACTGGTTCCAGCCAGGACAGCCAGGCCCAGCGCTAAAAACGGCCAGTAAATAAAAGTGGCTTCGAAAAAACGCTGGGCGTGATAATAATCCGTGACGTACCTGGTTTCGCCATAAAACAACAACAGCATACCCAGTGCCACCAGCGGATAAAGCAGGAAGTCCATGCGTCCCCACAGGATCACCAGCCCAACGGACATGGCCGCCGGAATGACCAGATACCAGGCGGTGATGTGAAAGAATGGTGCGGCGCCAATGCATAGCGCGCCGAGTAGAATATCCCACCATTGCGTCCAGCTGCGCGCCTGCCAGGCCAGTAGTAACAGGGCCAGGCCGGCAAAAACCATGAATCCCGCGATGATCTCCGGGCGCGCGCACCGGGCATGCCACAAAGTCAGTGGATTCAACAAATAACAACCGAATGCGATCAGGCCGGCCAACCGATGTGCCAGCAGGCGGGAAGCCAGTGCCATCAAAACGAGGCCCGTGAACAAGGCAAACAGGGGTACGACGTAAAGCGACCAGGAATTGTTGCCCAGTCGCGTTGCCACACTGATCAGCAGAGGATAGGCGGGCTGAAAATGAGGGCCCAGTAAGGCCACGTCCGTATTGACCACCCATAAACAGGCGTCTTTGGTGGTTCCATAGCCTGCGTGGCCATAATAAAAGGCGCTCCGTGTTTCTGGAGGCACCTGGGCAAGCAGGGGGTCAACATAAAACAGGGCGCCTTGCCGACCGTAGGTAACGCCGGAATTCAGGTAGGACCCCGGATCCTCACCACCAAATATATCCTCATGTGGACGAAACAGCAGTCCCGTGGCTATCAGCGCCAGCAGGCCCCAAAGCCAGGCATGCGTCCGCACCACCGTGCGGCTTGCATACAATAGCCGGGCCACGGCGGCCAGGGCCAAAACCCAGAAAAACGACCCAATGACGAACATCATGGCAACGACTTTATGATACAACCCGGAATGTGACAAGAATAAATATACTTGCCGTTATTATTTCTATTGACGAACTCCGGGTTTGCTCCTAAGAATAACACGCCCATGGACTTAATGAGGGCGTGAATTGCAGCCGACAGCCGGCGGAGGACGGATTGTTCAATATAGTTTCTGACCTCTGACAACTGATTTCTGATTTAACACGGGGTGTAGCGCAGCCTGGTAGCGCGCCAGCCTTGGGCGCTGGAAGTCGTG
>JAHIMN010000111.1 GCA_018896395.1 Verrucomicrobiota bacterium
ACCTCTCTGAGAGTCGGGACGGCCGTAACGCCCTCGAACAAGGCGCTGGGTGCATCGCCGGGTTTCAGAAACTGGCGCAGGCTCCGGCCGTCAACGCTCAATTCAATCCACTCGATATAATGTTTTTCTTCCATGGGGTGGGGGATACTGCCGACTGAGACCTTGATGCCGGCGCCGGTGCGCTCGATCACCGGTACGTGTTTTTCACGCGACGCGTCCACCGTGTTTTCCTGGAGGAGCTTCATCGGCTTGTTACAGCACACAAGCTCGCCCGCGCCGGTATGCACAATCACCACCATGTTGCCGCAGATTTCGCATTTATACACGTCCGATTGCTTCGTCATAACGCGCCTCCTGTTAGTTTTGCATAGCGACGTGGCAACCCAAAGAAAATCAACCGCGGACCTGCCCGCAGTGCTTCGCTCAGCGATGCAGGCGGGTTACACTGCCTGCCCGAGCGTCGGCCAGGGATTTCACGGATGGCGCGCGGCGCGCCACGGATAAAGAACCAAATATTAAAAACCAAATGGTCTCCTCTCTGCCTTCCAATATCCGTGCCCACCCGCCTGCAATCCGTCAGCCGACGGATAGCACTGCGGGCAGGTCCGTGATATCCGTGGTAAAAAATCTTTTCAGATGGTTAAGGCAATCCATATGGCAAGGTTGCGGCCGCTTCGTAGCCGGATCCGCCAAGCACTACCGTATCCAGCACATAATTTCTTCCGGAAAGCCGGACAATCCAGATTCCCGTGGATTCCTGATACACGGCGGGATCGGCTTTCTTGTCGCCATCATAATCGCCGGCGACCGGGACAAATCCGACCCCGCCGATGGTGAGCGAAAAAGGCATGGTCGAGCTAATGGAAGAAGGCCAATAACTCCAGAGGCCGGTCTCGGCGTCGAACAACGCCGGATCGGCTTTGGCGTCACCATCGTAATCCTGCGGCACGGTCTGGCCGGATGTGCCAATCGTCCAACTGCGGATAGCATAGCCAACTGGCGGATTGGGGGATTGGGCCGCAAACAAGTACCCCAGCTTGCCCATAATCGTTGACCGGACCTGGAACACGGCGGGATCCGTATTGCCGTCGTTGTCGTAATCGGCCGGGCAGGGGCTGTATGATGAATCGCCGAAAATCCCCTCGACCAAGGCATAATTCCGGCTGGAAAATGGTATTTTCCACAAGCCGGAAGGCTGGTGGAACACGGCCGGATCAGCCTTGCCGTCGCCATCATAATCGCGCGGGAGCGGGATGCAACCCGGTCCGCCCAGGGAGGCCGTGTCGGAGTTGTTCCCGTTGGCCGACAGCAGGACAATCCATTGGCCGGTAGCCTGCGAATAAACGGCGATATCAGTTTCACCATCGCCGTCAAAGTCCTGTGGAACCGGCAAATAACCGGCGCCACCCAATTGGAAGGTCGTGGTCTGATACCGGTTGCCGGACATCATGACCATCCAGCGGCCGGTGGCGCGTTGATAGACCGCCGGATCAGCCTTGCCGTCGCCATCGAAATCGCAGAACGCGTTATCCGTAGCCGCCATACTACGTCGCCAGCCGGAGTCGCCGACGCTAAACGGCGTGGTGAACATGCCTTCCGGGCGCCATTTCCGGGAAGTCAGCCAGTAATAATAGGTGACCGCGGGCACGGCCGTGGTGTCGAGATAGCTGGTCGCGCCGGTTTCGATGATGGGCACGGCGGTATTCGTGTCGGCGCTGGTGGAGCGCATAATCTGGTAACTGGTTGCGCCCGTCGCCGCTACCCACGTCAGCCGCACACTGCCGGTGTAGTCCCCTTTGCTGGCCGCCAAGGCGGTGGGGGCCAGCAGGTTGCGATAGCCGGTGTCCACGCCGCTGAACGACGTAACCGTGGCATAGTACCTGGCTTTCATCCAGTAATAATAAACCGTACCCGGCACCACCCCGTAATCGTCATAAATGGGACTGGTCACCGTGGCAATGAGTTGCGCCTGGGCGGAATTATTGATCGTGTGGCGGTAAAGCAGGTAATCGTTGGCGCTGGGGATAGCCGACCAGGTGATGCGGATCCGATCGGCATAATCGTATTTTGTGGCGGTGATGGCCGGCATGGTTGGTGTCCAGTCGGGCGCCCAGGCAACTTGATCTACCCAGCCGGCGTCCTGGCCGGTGGAAACCAAATAATCTTTGGTGTAATTCCAGGTGTTGGTGTGCGTTCCGGAATCCAGGGAGACTGAATACAAGGCCCAATCTGCTTCACCGCTGATTTTGGCCAGTTCATTCGTGCCGTCAAAGAACCGGAGATAGTCATACCCCGTTTCGGACGACACCTTCCACCAGAATGAAAACGTGCCGGGCCCGGTAACGGTTGTTTGCAGACGGGATTGCTGGCCGTGCGAAATAGGGCCGGACTGCGCGGCCAGCACGCCATCGTAGGTTGTGTTGGATTCCGCAAACCAACTTTGATGTCCGCCAATATACCATGTCAGGTAAGTGGCATTCAGGGCCGTGCCCAGGTCGGCCGCGGTATAGCCGTAGCAGCCAACCTGGTCCCAGGCCCAAGCCACGGCTGAGGTCCAGGCAGAATTCAGTTCTGCGGCCGACATCCAGGCCGCGCGGATATCCGTGTAATCGGTATATTGGGAACAGTAAACGGTCAACGTACGGTAAGCGATTTGAGCGGCGTTCGTCACGCCGATCCCCGCGCTGCCATCGCTCAGCAGATAGAAAAAATAGTTCTGGACGCCGCTATTGATATGCACGCCGCCGTTATCCCCGGCGCCCGTATACCAGTACGCGCCATTGTAGAGGCTGGGCTGTTTGCCGTCGAGGCCTACGGTGGAGCTATTACCAGGATTGCGCATGTCGCGTATGGCTATGGGGGCGAGCAGGGCGTCGGAGTATGGAATGCAGTCTTCGCCGATCAGCCAGTCCGCCGTTCCGGCCGCTTTGTCCGGATAGTTGGCGCTGTTGTCCAGCTGACTGGCGAACTCCACGCAGGCGCCGAAGATGTCGGAGAATGATTCATTGAGCGCGCCGGATTCATAGGCATAAATCAGGTTGGCGCTGTATTCGGTCACGGCATGGGTGAACTCGTGCCCACAGACGTCCAGCACGGCCAGTGAGTTTGCCGTAGTACCGTCGCCGTCGCCAAAGAAAAATGCTTGACCGGGTGGATACCAGAAAGCGTTCGCGTAATTACTGCCATAATGCACATACACGTTGGCCATCGCGCCGTTGGAGTAACTGATGCGGTGATGCACGCTCGAAAAATATTGCTGGACATGGTCTAAATTGACCGCCGCCGACATTTCGGTGCGGTCTTCCGGGGTCCAGGGATCGCTTGTGCGGAAGGCTATATTGGTTGCAATCGAATTGGTATCTATAGTCGTTGCGGCGTGGTCCACATAACTCGTATTCGCGGAAGCATTATGAATCTGCCACAGCCAATTTGTGTTCTTGAGATAATTTGTGCCAGTTAAAGCAATGCAATTGGTCACCGTAACCATATTGGTGGTGACTTCTTCGCCGGCCAGGATGGCGCCGGTGATGTTGGTGGTGGCGAACTTGACGTCGTTGTAACGCAGCAACACGCGGTCGTCCTGCGCGTCAATCCAGTAGCGCCAGGCGTTTTCGGTGATCGGTTCGCAGGTCATGGTCAGGGCGTAGGCCAGGCGCGGCTCAGTCTTGTAAGCGAAGACCACGAGTTCCGGCTGGCGGAGAGGGGCCACACTGCGCTTGCCGAGCCCCGCCAGATCTGCCGTGGCCAGGCGCATGGCATCGTCTGACGTGATCTGCGGGTTTACATCCACGGCGATATCCGGCACGTAACGGCCATTGACTTGATAGGCGGCGCCTTCCTGGTTGAAGTGGACAATGACTTCGCCCCCGAATACTTTCAGGCCCTGGTAGGTTTGATCGGCACGGACATGCCGGAAGCCCAGGGTATCGCCCTGGGCTTGCTTTGCGGCAAATTCGTGTTGTGCTTCCCGGATGCCCATGATGCCGGAGAGATTATCCAGCACCGCAATGGCATTGGCCTCCGGTCGGGCGGACCTGGCGGTTTGGAGTCCCCTGCCGGCGGAGAATGTTTGGCGTGCGCCGAGGTCCTTGCCGCGGATGGAAAAAGGGGTGCCGAGGCCGGTATTCCACTCGATCTGAATGCCTTCGGTCACGGCCGCCGCGGCCAGCTTCCGCTGGGTATCCGTCGCGGCGTGAAGGGGCTGAGGAGATGTCGGCGCCAGAACGGCGGCGGAGGCCATGTTGGCCTGTGGCTGAACGGTCCAGCCGACTGTGCCGGTCAGCAGGAACGCGCCGAGGGCCGATAGCAAAACCAACCGGCGGGCGATGGGCCAAATCGCCATAAAGTGATTCCGGACATGCAAGGGCACTATGAATTTCATAAGCATCTCGCAAATCGTAGAATAAGACGCTGTCAGATACAAGGCAAATTAATACTTAATTCTGCAAGACTACATTATAGACTGAACTCCAAAAATGTCCACTGCTATTTACAGTAACCTCAGCTATAAGTTACGAGGGTGAGACGATTGTAGGCTGCAATGCTGTCATTCCCGACCTGATCGGGAATCCAGAAATATTCAATGCAGATGCTGGATTCCCGCTTTCGCGGGAATGACAACATTGAAGACTGCCATCGTTTTGCCCCTCATGACTGAGGCATTACTATTTACACGGCGTTGCGCTTTACTTTGTCCAGACTCTAAGGTATCATCCGCCGCAGCCAAATTACACAAGGGCTTGCTGACCGGAGAATCACAAATCATGGCAAAAGCAACATCGGCTTATGCGGCCTCGGGCGTGAATATTGACAACAAAATGGCGGCGCTCCGGGCTGTAAAAAAATTGGTACGTTCGACCAGGGCGCCCGGTTTGCTCAGCGAGATTGGTTCCTTTGGCGGACTCTTTGCCGCGCCGGGCAAGGATCAGGTGCTGGTGGCCAGCACGGACGGTGTCGGCACCAAGCTCAAGGTGGCCGTGCTGGCCGGACGGCACGATACGGTGGGGCAGGACATTGTCAATCATTGTGTCAACGACATCCTGGTGCATGGCGCCCGGCCGCTTTTTTTCCTGGACTATTTTGGTGTGGCGCGGTTTGAGGGAAAAATTTTTCAGGCCGTGGTGCAGGGCTTATGCAAGGCCTGCCGCGCAAACGGGTGTGTGCTTCTCGGCGGGGAGACCGCTGAAATGCCGGGACTGTATCCGCTGGGCGAGTATGACCTGGTTGGCACGATCGTTGGGGTGGTGCCCCGCAAAGCGATCATTACCGGGAAAACCATTCGGCCCGGCGATGTTCTGATCGGTCTCAAATCCGCTGGCCTGCATACCAACGGGTTTTCGCTGGCGCGCAAAATAATTTTCGAGCAGGAAAAGCTGAAGATCGGGGATATCCTGCCGGGCACCGGCCGAGTTGTCGGCACCGCTCGCCGCGTCGGCGAGGCCCTGCTGGCGGTGCATGCCAGTTATTTGCGGCCCGTGCAACGGCTGATGGAGCGCTTGACCATCCGCGGCATGGCCAATATAACCGGCGGCGGGTTTTACGACAATGTGCCGAGGATTCTGCCGAAGTCGGTGGATGCCGTATTTGACCGTTCCGCCTGGACGGTGCCGCCGCTCTTCCGGTTTATTCAGGAACGCGGGTGCGTGGCGCGCGAAGAAATGTACCGCGTCTTTAATATGGGCATCGGCCTGGTGATTATCGTGCGTTCCGCCGACCAGGAAACCGCCATGACCGTATTGCGCCGAGCAAAGACCGCCCCCGTAGTGATTGGCCGGATTGAGCGCGGCCGCGGTCAGGTACGGATGCTGAACTGAAGATAGAGGTCAGAAGTCAGAGATCAGAGGTCAGTAAACAGTTTGTTTTTCGCTCGACGCTCTACGCTTCACGCTCCACGTGCTTCCACGCGGCGTAGCGATTACTTTCCGTGCCCTGGATGCACCAGAAATCGTCGGAAAGCTCCCGGCTTTCCAGGTAGGCGTAGGGCATCTGGCCGCAGCCGGCCTGGCCCCAGGCAACACCCCAGGAGTTGCGGAACAGAACCATCCGCGTGCTTTCCTGATAGCCCACGGCCATGACCGCATGGCCGCCCAGCATCCGCTCGCTTTTTCCGGGCAGGCGAATGCGGCCCGTGCGCGCGACGGCCGCGGACATGACATGCTCATAAACGGCGAAGCCGAACACGAACGGCAGGCCCATGGCCAGGCAGGCTTTCATTTCGGCCAGCGCGTTCAGGCGCTGATAGGCGGTCACCTGGTGATCGGCGGCTTCCGCAAAGCACGCGGCCGTTGGTTTCACGGTGAAGCGGCGGATCGCATACGGCCACAGGCATTCGCGGCAGACGCCCTGGGCTTTCAACGTTTTGATCCCGGTGCGCAGCATGGCGCCTGAGTCTTCCTGCACCGTGCCGATGGCGGCGCGCTCGTTGTAATAGACAAACAGACGGCTGAGATCGCGAAACCGCGAAATTTTGGATTTTGGATTTGCGATTTTTGATTTATCAGATGGAGACAGCAAAGAGCGCAGTTGCAGAAATTCCAGCGCACCCACCAGGGCCTGAGCCGTGCAACTGCCCAGGCTTTCCTGATCCTCCACGGGCGAACAACCGGCGCGCAAGTCCGCGCGCGCGGGCAGTTTGCGAGGCACGCGAAAGACCGCCGTAAACGGAATATCCCGCGTATCCGGCACGTCCGGCAACCAACCCAATTTGTATCGCGTCTCCATGGCAAAGCCTCCTGATGATGGCTTATAGGAAAAACATTTACCTTTACTGTGGATTTAATATACTGGCCGCGTTCATCTATGCAAGCCCTTTTAATGCATAGGAATTTCCCGCCATAGGCGGGTCTGCCTACGGCGGACAATCTTGCGGTTATATCATGGCATCATTACGCGACCAGAAAGTAGCGGTGGTCACCGGGGGCGCCGGTTTTTTGGGGTCACACCTCTGCGATTACCTCGTTGGCCAGGGCTACCGCGTCATGTGCCTCGATAATCTCATTACCGGCAATTTGGACAATATCAGAGGGCTTCGGCAGAACGGGGCTTTCACGTTCATCCAGCTTGACGTGACCAAGCACATTGAGATCGAGGGGCCGGTGCATTTCGTGTTCCATTTTGCCTCGCCAGCCAGTCCGGTGGATTACCTGAAACTGCCGATCCAGACGCTGAAGGTGGGCGCCCTGGGCACGCACAATGCGCTCGGGCTGGCGAAGGCCAAGCAGGCCGTATTCCTGCTGGCTTCCACCTCGGAGGTCTATGGCGATCCGCTCGTGCACCCCCAGCCGGAAACGTACTGGGGCAACGTCAATCCCATCGGGCCGCGGGGCGTGTATGATGAGGCCAAGCGCTTTGGCGAGGCCATCACCATGGCTTACCATCGCACCCATGGAGTCAACACCAAGATTGTGCGGATATTCAACACCTATGGGCCGCGTATGCGACCCAACGATGGCCGCGTGGTGCCGGCTTTCATCAAGCAGGCGCTCCTGGGCGAGCCCCTCACCCTGTTCGGCGACGGTCACCAGACCCGTAGTTTCTGCTATGTGTCCGACCTGATCCGCGGTATTTATGCCCTGGCGCTGAGTCCGGCGTACGCGCCGGTCAATATCGGCAATCCCCGGGAGATGACCGTCGTGGAATTCGCCCGTAAAATCCTGGAACTCACCGGCAGTGTCTCCCTGCTGGAGTTCCATCCCTTGCCGGTGGATGATCCCAAGACCCGCCAGCCGGACATCCGCCAGGCGCGTTCCCTGTTGCGCTGGGAGCCGGAGGTGTCCCTGGAAGAAGGCTTGCGGAAAACCATCGCGTATTTTACAATGTTGCTGAAATCGAAGGCATAAGGAATCAGGCGCTTTTTATTTCTGCTCGCCTGAGCGTAAATTTAGGAGGATACTATGATTTTGCGATATGTTCTGCCGGATGGCGAGCAAAAGGAATTTGAGCTGGGCAGGAAGTCCATTACCATTGGCCGCGGGGCTAACGCCGACGTGTTGATTGCCGACAAGCTGGCTTCCCGCATTCACTGCGGGATTTCCTACAAGGATGGCAGCTATTACATCCGTGATTTTGACTCGCGCAACGGCACCTTGGTCAACGACTGCTCGATTGAAGTCTGCCGGATCAATCCCGGCGACCGTATCCGAGTGGGTGACATGGTGCTTTCGGTGGAAGCATCCCAGCGCAAGGGAACGGTAATGGTCCTGCGTGAGCTTAAAGACGCTATGGCCAAGGGCAAAGGCTACCACACGATTCTGCAAGAAATTATCCGGGATGAGAAGGAAACCAGTGATCAGTGATTAGTTATCAGTAATCAGTGCGTGCTTCTCTTTTTCTGTCATCTGCCGTCTGTCGTCCGGCCTTTGGCGGCCGACGGATCACTGATCACTGACGACTGATCACTGGATTTATCCGTCGGCACCAGGTCGGAGGTTTCTTCATCCTCCGGTTCAACCGTCGTGGCCGAGACCAGTGTGTCGCCCTCGTCCAGGGCAATCAGCCGGACCCCTTGCGTGACGCGGCTAATGACGCGGATATCGCTCACTTTCATGCGGATCATTTTGCCCTTGGCCGTGATCAGCATGAGGGCGTCGTTTTCCATGACCGCGTGTGCGCCGACCACCCGGCCGTTGCGCTCCGAAGCGCGGATCGAGAAAATACCCTTGCCGCCGCGGTGCTGGTCGCGATATTCGTCGAAGCTTGTCCGCTTACCATAGCCGTGTTCCGTGCAGACAAAGAACGTGGCCTTGGGATCCACGATTTCAAGGCTCTCCAGCTTGTCGGTTTCCTCCAGGCGGATGCCGATGACGCCCCGCGTGGCCCGGCCCTGGTCGCGCAGTTCCGATTCGCTGAAGTGCAGGCTCATGCCGTTGCGGGTGGCCAGCATTACGTCATTCTGGCCATTGGTCAGCTTGACGGCGATCAACTGGTCGCCTTCATCAATATTGATGGCGATGATACCGTCCCGGCGCGGGTTGCCGAATTCGCTCAGGTTGGTTTTCTTGACGACGCCCTTTTCCGTGGCCATGACCAGGAATTCGGTTTTGGGAAAATCGCGCACGCGTACCATGGCGGCAATCTGTTCGTCGCTCTTGAGCTGAAGCAAATTGACAATGGCCTTGCCGCGCGCCGTGCGGCCGGCCTCCGGAATTTCGTACACCTTTTCCCAGTAAATCCGGCCGCCGGAGGTGAAGAACAGGATGTAATCATGGGTGTTGGCCACAAACAGGTGCTCAACGTAATCCTCATCCTTGGTTTCCATGCCGGCCACACCTTTGCCGCCGCGGCGCTGAGCCTTGTACGTGCTGATCGGCACCCGCTTGATGTAGCCGCTGTGGCTGATCGTGATAATGCACCCCTGGTCGGCAATCAGGTCCTCGATGGCCACCTCGCCTTCGTCGGGCACAATATCACTGCGCCGGGGATCGCCATAGAGTTTTTTGATTTCCAGCAGGTCCTCCTTCAGGATGCCGTAGATCTTGTTTTTGTTGGCCAGCAGGTCTTTGAGGTAGGAAATCTGCTTGATCAGGTTCAGGTATTCCGCTTCCAGCTTGTCGCGTTCCAGCCCGGTCAACTGGTACAGGCGCATATCCAGGATGGCGTTGGCCTGGATTTCCGACAGGCCGAAGCGCTTAATGAGTTCCGCCCGGGCCTCGTCCCGGTTCTTGGCCCCGCGGATGATCTTGACCACTTGATCGAGATGGTCGAGCGCGATCTTAAGGCCTTCGAGGATATGGGCGCGGGCCTCGGCCTTTTCCAGGTCGAACTGGATGCGCCGGGTCAGCACTTCAAAGCGGTGTTCAATGAAGGCCTGGAGGATCTCCTTCAGGTTCATGACCTTTGGCCGGCCATGGTGGATGGCCAGCATGATGGCGCCGAAGGTTGTCTGGAGCTGGGTGTGCTTGAAGAGGTTGCTCAGAATCACCTTGGGCACGAAGCCGCGCTTGAGTTCGATTACGATCCGGATGCCGTTGCGGTCGGATTCGTCGCGGATATCGCCGATGCCGTCCAGCGCTTTCTCCTGGACTAAGCGGGCCATGTTCTCGATCAAGGTGGCCTTATTGACCACGTACGGAATTTCGGTGACGATGATGCAGTCTTTGCCCTGCTTGCCTTCCTCGATGCCGGCGCGCCCGCGCACGCGGATCTGGCCCCGGCCGGTGCGATACATTTCCTCGATGGGCTTCAGCCCGCAGATGATGCCGCCGGTCGGAAAATCGGGACCCTTGACGTGTTGCATCAGCTCGTCCACGGTCGCCTCCGGCTGGTCCACCAGCGTCACCAGGGCATCCACCACTTCATTCAGGTTGTGGGGCGGAATGTTGGTGGCCATGCCGACGGCGATGCCGGTGCTTCCGTTCAGCAGGAGATTCGGTAGGCGCGCGGGCAGGACGGAGGGTTCGTCGAGTTCGCCATTATAGTTTTTGACCATCTTCACCGTATGCTTGTCGATATCGGCGAGCATTTCCTCGGCGAGGAGCTGGAGCCGGGCTTCGGTGTAGCGGTAAGCCGCGGCGTTATCGCCGTCAATACTGCCGAAGTTGCCCTGGCCATCCACGAGCAGGTAGCGCAAGGAGAAGGGCTGGGCCATGCGGACGAGGGTGTCGTAAACCGCGGTGTCGCCGTGGGGGTGGTATTTACCAAGGACTTCACCGACCACGTACGCGGATTTTTTATAGGCGCGGTTGTGGAACAACCCCAGCTGGCGCATGGCGAAAAGAATCCGGCGGGCGCCGGGTTTCATACCATCGCGCACGTCCGGCAGGGCTCGCCCGATGATCACGCTCATCGAGTAGTCAAGGTACGAGCGCTGCATTTCATCTTCGATGTCTATGTTCTGAATGATCTCGTTGCGAGTGTACATGATGAAATGATTAATGGTTTTGTTATAGCAGAGCAGTGCGAATTTCGTTTGAAAAGGCGTCAGCGATCTTGGGCTGTCTGCGGGTTTGCCGCGCTCGCGCATACAGGAGTATAGCGCTTCGTGCGGACGCGCCCGCATCCAACCCAAGCTTGCATTGCCTTTTCAACCCCCGTGTCGGGGAGCGAAATTCGCCCTGCGCCTCCATGCCACCCATTCTCCACGGTTAAGCTGGGTTGTAGAGCGACGATATCCCAACTAATGATTTTTCTAAATCGCTGAACCCGCCTGCAACGCTATGCGTAGCATTGCGGGCAGGTCACTCAATTTCTTCAAATGTCCAGATTGCGGACGTTCAAGGCGTTCTCCTGAATGAATTCCCGCCGGGGCTCCACTTCGTCGCCCATCAGCAGGGTGAAAATGCGGTCGGCCTCCACGGCGTCCTCCAGCACGACTTTGAGCAGTTTGCGCCGTTCGGGATTCATGGTGGTTTCATAGAGTTGGGTGGGGTTCATTTCGCCCAGACCTTTATAGCGCTGAATATTGCTGATGCCCTTGCGGCCTTCCGTGCGCACCGTATCGAGCAACTGGCGCAGGGATTGGACGGGAATGCCAGCCTGATCCTCGCCGATCAACTGGTACGGGGCGGCGGCCTCTTCCGCTTCGGCTTTCACGCTCGGGCCCATGGCAAACCCCTTCTTCTCCAAGCTATCCACCAGCCGGACAATCTGCGGCCCGGAATGAATTTCCAGCCAGCGGATGCCGGAG
>JAHIMN010000112.1 GCA_018896395.1 Verrucomicrobiota bacterium
AACATGCTGCACTACAACTTCCTGTGCGGCTGCACGACTTGGGGGCTGGACGACTACAAGTTCTACTTCGATCAGTTGGCCCGCATGCGGTGTAACATGCTGCTGATGCACTGGTATGACGGGGAGCCGGGCGCCGCGTACCAGGTTAACGGCGAATACCTGGCCGGCGGCGCCACGCCCTCCACGCTCTCCAAGCCCTGGGGCGCGCTGGCCGCACTGCGCACGTCGGAGTTCTCCTTCGGAACCGGCCGCTATTTCGACGAGGAACTCTTCACCAGCCCCCCCGGTGAGCGCCTGTCCGACCGGCTGACGGAAATCAAGCGCTCGGAGGCCATGTTTAGCGAGGCTACCCGCTACGCACGCGAGGTGGGAGTCGGCGTAGCGGCCGGGTTTGAGACACCGCGCACGGATCCGGCCGTGCCGCGGGAGCGGGAGCGATTCCGCACCCGGCTCATGCAGTTCCTGGAACGCAATCCCCACCTCAGTCGCCTCGCGCTCTGGGAGCATGAGAGCGGCGGCTGTGTCGGCATGGAGCCGCCGGCAGCCGGGACCCCGGGTGCCGCGCTGCTCGAAAAGCGCCGGGCCGATTTTGCTTACCTCGGCAACACCCAGCGCGTCTGGGAGGCCATCCGGTTCGGCCGGTTCGCCGAGTTGGCGGTGGAGGTGCTTGCGCGGGAG
Organism: Verrucomicrobiota bacterium; assembly: GCA_018896395.1. Classification (GTDB taxonomy): domain Bacteria; phylum Verrucomicrobiota; class Kiritimatiellia; order JAAZAB01; family JAAZAB01; genus VSJD01. Next base: position 679 of record JAHIMN010000112.1, read on the forward strand.
GCGCCACACCTGTCGCTGGTTCTGGTGGGATGGGGCGGCGATCGCTGGATGCAATTCGCGGATTACTGCCTGGCCTACGATAAGATGCTGCCCACGACCGTGGCGTTCACCTGTCACGACAACATTGACGCCTCCATGGGCCCGAACGTCAGCACGCCATGGGGGCAGTTGCCGCCAGCACGCGAGCGCTGGGCAATGCCCTGGGTTGAGGGCGACATCGAGGATTGCATGGTACGCCAGCCGCACGTGGAGTCGCTGGGCAAGCTGGCGCCCGACGCCCTGGCCAAGGGGTGCCAGGGCCTGCTGACCCTGCAGTGGCGCACACGCGACGTCGAGGAAGAGACCGGCTATATCGCGCGGTTTGCCTGGAATCCGCAACTCACGCCCGCGGCGTTTTATCGCGAACTCGCCCGCCATGCCTTCGGGCCGGACCAGGAACAGCGCATGGGCCGGTGCCTGGGCGCCTTGCAGAAGCTGGGCGCGCGCTGGACGGGCGTGCGTGGCACCGTCGAGTGCGGCGCCATGCTCTGGACGGGCTGGGTGCCCCATTTCCCGTTCGAGCTCGACGAGCGTGCGGTGTCGTACTTCATCCCCAAGGTGGAAGCCATCGTCAAGGCCTTGTCGGAGGTGCCGACCCGGGCCGACAGCGAGGCAGCCTTCCACCTCCTTCCGCAGGCACAGCCGGCCCCGGCAAGCCATGACTGGGGACGGCCCGGCGTGCAGGCGGTGAAGGCTGTCCTGCAGCGGCTGCGGGACCTGGCCGGAGAGAAACGCCGGTCCGTCCTGTACAAGGCCTTCCGCGAAATCGAGGAGACGGTTTACGCCCTGCGGCCCGCACTCGTGATCTTTGGTATGACCTCCCGCTCGAACCAGGCGATCGACGGGTTTCTCATCGCACTGCATCATACCTGGCGCAACACCGGGGTGATGGAACATGGGCGCGTTCTGCGGACCATTCGCCACCAGGTGGAGGGGATCCGCCGCCGGTATGTTAAGGAAGGCCGCCGGGCGCGGCTTGAACGGCTGGACTATCTGGCCAACACGATGGATTATGTTATCCATTTCGACCGGGCTGCGATGCAACTGGCCGACGGCGAGCGCGTCGAGCAATTGCTGGCCCGCGCTGCCCGGGCCCGCGACGCCGGCGACCGGCTCAGCGCGGCGGGGATCGCCGCCGCGGCCTACCGCAGCTTAGTGGCGGCGGGGATGAAGGATGCCGTGGAGGCCTTCGCGCGCAAGCTGACGACCCGGTGCGACTTCGGCACGCTGGCGACCATTAACGTCAAGCCGTTGCCGCGGTATTGGGAGACAATCGGGCGCCTGGAGGCCTTTCTGACGGCCGTGCCTCCGCACGAGGTTCATGCGCGCGGGCGTGAGCAGGAAGTGTGGCTGTCGTGGCAGCCCGGCAGGCCGTGCGCCGCCCAGCATCTTTATCGCCGACCGGCCGGCGGATCCTGGAAGCGCATCAACCGCGAGCCGTTGGCCGGCGATGGCGCGATGTTCCTGGATCGTCCGCCCCGGCCCGGGGCCTACGAATATGCCGTGGCCGCGCTCGACGGGACGGGCTGGGAAAGCCCGATGTCGCACCCGGCCTCCGCCCTCTGCGGCCCGCTGGAAAACGGACCCCGTATTGTCGCCTGCAAACCCCATGGCCGCCTGACCGCCGGCGCCGACTTCCATCTCCGCGCTGCCGTGGTGAGCGACCGGGATGTGGTCCGGGTTGACATCGTGGCGCGCCCGTTCGGGGTCCGGCAGTGGGAGCGCTTTCCCATGCTGCGCCGGTTCCGGGAATCATACGAAGGCATCGTGCCGGCGGCGGCCATCCGGCCCGGCGGGCTGGAGTTTTACGTGGAGGCGGCGGATTCTGAAGGCCACCGCGCGGTGTGGCCCGAAACTGCGCCGGCCCTGCCGTGGAGCGCATGCGTGCAACCGAACGCGGCACGCTAAGCCGCAAACAAATACTCAAACGGGGTTTTGTTACACTTCCTTCTTTTTCCGAATAGACACGCGGAAGGCGCGGCCTTCGATCGTTTCACGGATAGTAGCATCGGCTTTGGCCTCGCTAAATTCAGCCGGCTCGGCCAACGCCAGTTGCAGAAGGTGCCCTCGCCACGCGGGATCCAGTTCACCCTTGATGGTCAGCTCGATCCGGTCGCTCACGGCATACCCGGCGGTCTTGCGCAGGTCCTGAATAATCCGGTTCAGCTCGTTGGCAATGCCTTCTTCGCGCAGGGCGGGCGTCAGGGTCTTATCCAGGGCCAGCAAAAAGCCCTTGTCGCCGAGCACGTCCATGCCATCCTTCCCCTGATAGCTGAGGTCAATATCCTGCCGGTCAACGGCCCATTCTTTCGGTCCTTCGAATACAATAATCTTGTCACCCTCTTCCCGCACCTGGCCCGCCTTGGCGGCCTTGATGATGGCCTGCATCTCGCGCCCCCACTTCGGACCCAGCACGCGCGCATTGGGCGTGGCCCGCAGGGTCGCCACTGCGCCGGGATCATCCAGGAGCTTCACGGCCTTCACGTTCAATTCGTTACGGATAATGTCCATCTGCCTGGCCTCTACTCCGTCCACGGAACTGGGCAAGGCCACCTGGATGCCGGGCAAAGGCTGGCGAACACGGAGGCCGGCCTTCTGCCGCAGGGCCAGTCCCAGCGAGACGATCGTCTGCGCCACGCCGGTTTCCTCGATCAGCGCATCGTTCCGGTATTTCTCCGGTATGTCCGGCCACGCCGCCAGGTGCACGGAGGCTTCGCCCGTCAACTGGCGGTAGAGGTAATCGGCCACGAACGGCGCCGAAGGCGCCAGCATTTTCAGCAGGGTCACGAGCGCATAATACAGCGTGTCATAGGCCTGCCGCTTGTCGGTCGAAAGCCCGCCGCCCCAGAACCGGGCGCGCGACTGGCGGATGTACCAGTTGGTCAGGTCCTCGATAAACGCCGTCACCGGCGTCAGGCTGCGGTTGAGATAAAAGGTCTTGAAGGCCTGGCCCACTTCCTGCTCCGCGCGGTAGAGCTTGGCCAGGATCCACTGGTCGAGCGCATGCGCGGATTCCGGTCGCCGCGCGGGGTCGCCGGCAAAGGAGTCCACGTTGGCATAGGTGACAAAAAACGAAAACGCGTTCCAGAGCGGCAGGAGCACTTGCTTGATCTGGTCATGGACGCCGGCATTCTTGAAATTCAAATCCTCCATGACCACCGCCGACGAACCCAGCAGGTAAAGCCGCAGGGCGTCGGCGCCGTAGCGGTCCATGAGTTCCATGGGATCCGTGAAATTCTTTTTCGACTTGGAAATTTTGCCGCCGTCCTCCGCCAACAGCGTCCCGTGCACCAGGCAGTTCTTGAACGCGGGGCGGTCCAGGAGCGCCACCGCCAGCACATGCAGGTAATAGAACCAGCCGCGAATCTGGCCGGGATACTCCACGATGAAGTAGGCCGGGAAATGGCTCTCGAACCAGTCCTTGTTTTCAAAAGGATAATGGCACTGGCCAAACGGCATCGCCCCCGACTCGAACCAGCAGTCCAGCACCTCCGGCACGCGCCGCATCGCTCCGCCGCACGCCGGGCATTGCAAAACGACTTCGTCCAGGAATTCCTTGTGCAGGTCCGTGAGCTCGCGCCCGGCCGCGTTGGCGGCACCAGCCGCGTTGGCGGCACCAGCCGCGTCGGCGGCACCGGCCGCGTCCCTGATTTCCGCCAGCGATCCCAGCACGCGGCGTTTACCACAGCCGGTGGTTGCGCATTCCCAGACCGGGATGGGCGTCCCCCAGTAGCGCGAGCGCGAAATGTTCCAGTCACGG
>JAHIMN010000012.1 GCA_018896395.1 Verrucomicrobiota bacterium
CGCGGCAGCCTGGGCGGCAAGGCCCGCGGCCTGGCCTTCATGTTCAACCTGTTTTCCCGGCATTTTCCTGACGGCCGCCTGGGTGGCATGGAGATCAAGTTTCCCCACACGCTCTGCATCACGACCGATGCGTTCGATGAGTTCATGACCATCAACGAGCTGGAAGCCTTCGCCGGAGAGTGCCAGAGCGACGCGCTGTTGCGTAAGCGCTTTCTGGAAGCCCATTTGCCAGATGGCCTCTTGCAACAACTGCGCGCCTACATCGAGCGTGTCCACGTTCCGCTGGCCGTGCGTTCCTCCAGTCACATGGAAGATTCCTCCAACCAGCCGTTTGCCGGCCTGTACCAGACCTGCATGATTCCCAACCACAACCCGGATACCGCGATCCGCCTGGACCATCTCTGCCAGGCCATCAAACTGGTCTATGCCTCCATCTTTAAGACGTCCGTCAAACGTTACTTCCAGACGCTCAAGCTCAACACGGAAGAGGAAAAGATGGCGGTTATCGTCCAGGAACTGGTAGGCCGGTATTATGGCGACCTGTTTTATCCCACGATTTCCGGGGTCGCCCAGTCGTTTAATTACTATCCATTCGCGCGCATGGAATCCGAGGATGGCGTCGCCTCCGTGGCGTTGGGCTTCGGCAAAATGGTCATGGAAGGCGGCGAGACCCTGCGGTTTTGTCCTCGCTATCCCACCATTCTGCCGCAGGGGGCCACAACCCAGGAGATGCTCCAGGTTTCCCAGAAGCAGTTTTATGCCCTGAGCTTGGGCGGCGAACCCCTTAATTTCGCCTTCGGCAAGGGATCGGACCTGCACCTGTTCGGTCTCAATCGGGCGGAACAGGATCAGACCCTGCATTCGATCGCCAGCGTCATTTCGCAGGAAGATGACTGCCTTGTGGATGATCTCGGCGTGGCGGGCCGGCGGGTCGTGACCTTTGCGCCGATCCTCAAGCGCAACAGCTTCCCCCTGTGCGACATTCTTAACGATCTGCTCAAGATCGGCAAGGCCAGCATCGGTTCCGACGTGGAAATCGAATTCGCGGTCAATATGGACTTTCTCCCCGGCACGCAACCGGAATTTTATCTCCTGCAAATCCGGCCAATGGTCATATCCCGGGAGCGCCTTGCGCTGAAGGTCGAGGCCCAGCACCTGGACCAGGCCCTGTGCGTTTCCCGCAAAATCATGGGTAACGGCCTGGTGGAAGACGTGTTCGATATTATTTATTGTCATCCGGACCGGTTCGATTTTGCCCGGACGCGCCAAGCGGCCGCGATCATCGGACGGCTGAACCAGGGGCTGCTGAACGAGCATCGCCGCTACGTTTTGATCGGCCCCGGGCGCTGGGGCACGCGCGTGCCGACGCTCGGCGTGCCGGTCAACTGGCAGCAGGTGGCCGGCGCGGCGGTCATCATTGAAACAATTTCCCAGGGCAAACGCATTGATCTTTCCCAGGGCGCGCATTTCTTCCATAATCTGGCCGCCACGGGCATTGGGTATTTTTCAATCCTGCAGACCGACGCGGAAAATTTTGTGCGCTGGGACCGCCTGGAACAAATGCCGGTCGCCTTCGAGGAAGACGGCGTGCGGCATGTCCGCGGCCTCCAGCCAATGACGGTGTTCATGGACGCCCTGCACCACCGTGGTGTGATCGCGCCCTCGGAAGGAATGGTGCGGGCGGAGTAGGACGGACGCCAGACGCCAGATGACGGACGACGGACAAGCGATATATCGGGCGTAGCGCGGCGCGAAGCCCGATGCTACCGTGTGGTGAATTCGGTTTTCCGCTTGCGGGATTCGAGAAAGCAGTGTAGTAGAAGCTTTGCTTCACTGCACCGCCCGGCAGTGAACTCCGTTCTACTGCCGGGCAAGGCAATCCCGCTTAAGAGCGGGACAAGGCTTGGGCAACAGATGGGCACAAGATTTATCCCGCGTTTCGCGGGATCGCCGACTTGTCCCGCCGAAGCGGCTTCGCGTAGGGGAACGCCTTTTTTCGAACCGTATTCGACACACTGCTGGATGGATGGAGCGTGAAGCGTGCGGCGGGGAGCATAAAACGTGAAAACATTATCCCATAATTCTGACATCGGTCGGCGGGTGAAAGCCTGCCTGGCGCAGATCCGCGTTCTGCCCGGCCAGCCGGCGGCCAATACGGAAACGATGCTTAAGGCCATCGCCTCAGCCCGGGCTCAGGCTGCTGAACTGGTCGTGTTCCCGGAGATGGCAATTCCGGGCTACCTGCTGGGCGACGCCTGGGAACGGGACGCTTTTTTACGCGAGTGCGAGGCCTGCGGCCATCAGATTCGCGAGGCATCCAAGGGACTTGTGGTCGTGTTCGGCAACGTCGGACTCGATTGGCGCCGCCGCAACGAGGATGGGCGAGCGCGCAAATACAACGCCCTGTTCGTGGCGGAGAACGGGCGGTTTATCGGTCCGCGCGGTGGAACTTATGACTTCGTCGTCAAGACGCTCATGCCCAATTACCGGGAGTTCGACGACAGCCGATACTTTTACGATCTGCGCCGACTGGCCGCCGAAGAGGGCCTGTCGCTCGAGCAGGCACTGGCGCCGGTGATCACCGAGCACCTGGCGCTGGGATGCATCCTGTGCGAGGACGCCTGGGATGCGGATTACGGCGTTTCCCCGCTGGACCTGCTGAAGCGGCATGGCGCGGATCTGTTCGTTAATTGCAGTTGCTCGCCCTTTACGCTTGCCAAGAATGCCAGGCGCAACCGGATGTTCGCCGCGCACGCCGAACGGCTGGCAAAGCCGCTCCTTTACGTCAACAGCGTGGGTATCCAGAACAACGGCAAAACAGTCTATACGTTTGACGGCGCCTCCTGCATTTACGATGCCCACGCTCATCAGATCAGCCTGCCCGCGCGGTTTGAAGCCGGTCTCCTGCAGGCCGATATTCCGCTGGATCAACCTGAATTCGGGACACCCATTGACGTGCGCGCAGACGGCGTTGCCGATATTTACCAGGCCCTGGTGTTCGGCATAGGAGAGTTCATGCAGATGCTCGGGGTATCTCGGGTGGTGGTGGGAGTTTCCGGCGGTATTGATTCGGCCGTGACGGCGGCCCTGTATAGCCGCATCTTGAGCCGCGCGAACATTCTCCTCGTGAACCTGCCCGGCCGGTTCAACTCGCCGACCACCGTCAACCTGGCGCGCGCCCTGGCCGCCAACCTGGGTTGTTATTACGCCGAGGCACCGATCGAGGAAAGCGTCCGCCTGACGACCGCCCAGGTCAACGGCCTGGCGATTACCAGCACGGACGGCAGCCTGCACACCCGACTCGTGCTGAACGACTTCATGGTCGAAAATGTGCAGGCGCGCGACCGATCGTCGCGATTACTGGCCGCGCTGGCCGCGGCCTTCGGCGGCGTCTTCACCTGCAACGCCAACAAGGCGGAAGCGACGGTCGGTTACACCACGCTCTACGGCGACCTGGCCGGCTACCTGGCCGCGCTGGCGGATTTATGGAAGGGCGAAGTGTATATCCTGGGCCGCTACCTGAACGAGGCCGTGTTCCAACGGGAGGTGATCCCAGCGGGATGTTTCGACCTGACGCCCTCGGCTGAACTGGGTCCGGCGCAGGCCGTGGATCAGGGTCTGGGCGATCCGTTGATCTATCCCTATCACGACCGCCTGTTCGCCAGTTGGGTGGAAAATTGGCAACGCGCAACGCCCGAAGAGATACTGGAATGGTACCTGGCCGGTACGCTGGAACAACAACTGGGTTACGCGGGCAAGCTTACGGATCTCTTTCCCTCGGCGCGGGAATTTATCGCCGACCTTGAACGCTGGTGGCGGCAATACAACGGGATGGGCGTGGCCAAGCGCATCCAGGCCCCGCCGGTGCTGGCCATCAAACGGCAGGCCTTTGGCTTCGATCACCGCGAAGCCCAGATGGGCGTCTGGTTCAGTGGCCGGTACCTGGAATTGAAGGAACAGGCCCTGGCACGCCGGGTCTGAATTTGTTCCTTATGGCGTTTATCGTTGCGACCGCCTTTGAAGCTTTCCCGGTTATCAATTTCCAGTCGTTGTTTTTTATTGCTTCGCGGGGGGCAAGCCAAGAACCGCCGACCGCTGTTACAACTGGTATTTCGAGGTAAGCGCCGAAGTTTTCCTGGGTAAGCCCGCCGAGCGGAATGAATTTCAGCCCCAAGTGGGCGTATGGCGCGCAGATTGATTTCAGATGCTTGATGCCGCCGCAGGTCTCGGCGGGGAAGAATTTTAACAGCCTGCATCCGAATTCAAGCGCGGCTTCTATGTCCGAAGGGGTCGCTATGCCGGGGGCAAAAGGCAGCCCGGCCTCTTTGGCTTGCGCGACGACTCTCGGATTCATTCCGGGGGATACACCGAAAACCGCCCCCGCTTTTTTTGCCTCCAGCACCTGTTCGGGCGTAAGGATTGTCCCGATTCCGGCCGTCATTTCCGGGACTTCGGCTTTTATTTTTTCCAATGCTTCCAGTGCGGCCGGCGTCCGCAGGGTCAGCTCCATTATCTCTATGCCTCCGGCAAGAAGGGCACGCGCCAGTGGCACGGCGTCTTTTGCTTCATCCACAACCAGCACCGCAATGATGCCGTGTTTATTGATTTTTGCTTTCAATTCACGGGTAAACAGGTTGTTCACTATTTAAGCCCTCCGGTCGTATTGATGAGCGTTTTTATGAATAAGTCAGGTTAAGAAATATCCGGCCTGCAGAGCACCTGTTCAAGCAGGTTCGGCAGGTCTTTCATCGCGGCCACGCGCCAATCGGCTTTGGATGCGGCCTCGTCGCCATTCACGCGAATCGTCCGGCACCCCGCGCGCTGGCCCGCCTCAATGTCCGTTTCCGCGTCCCCTACCATCCAGGATGCCGCAAGATCCAAGCCGTGTTTGAGGGCCATGGCCGTCAACATGCCCGGCGCCGGCTTGCGGCATTCGCACTCTCCCACATCATGAGGGCAATAAGCCACATCCAGGAGATCCAGGGAATAGCTTTTTAACAGCAGGTCTCGCAGGTTCCTGTGCATGGCCTCGACATCCTCCGCGCTCATATGTCCCAGAGCCACGCCCCGCTGGTTGGTGACAATCACCGCCTGGTATCCGTGCGCGCGCGCGACGCGCAGGGCTTCCACGAACTCCGGCAGAAGATGAAAGTCCGCCCAGCGCGTCACGTAGCGGTCCGCGCCCGCGCCCGGCGACGCGTTCACGATACCGTCGCGGTCAAAAAAAACACAACGTCCCGCTCTGGTCGGGATAAACTTAATTTGGTGCATAGGAATTTTAAAGTTGGTAGGAGGGGCGCTAAGCGCCGCGACCGTCGCCGCACATAGTGCGCCTCCCACATGAAATAGTTACCAAACCTAATTCACATCTTATTTCCTTTTCAGAACAGTCATAAAAATGAATAATAGTGCAAATCCAACGGCATGGCAACATCGACGGAGAATGGTTAATGGAGAATGGTTAATGGGAAATGATTGCCAGAAGCGCGCCGGGGGCTTTTTGCTGGGCTTAATTCTCTGGTTGACGTTGGCCGGCACGGCCGCCGCCGATCGTGAAAAAACATTCGACCTATTCGCCTTTCGCAAAGCCGCCGAGGCCCCGCAGACCTGGAAGGCCTGCAACGGTTCGCCGGCCGTCGCCTACGAACCGGCATCGCCCTCAGGCGTCCGGTTCCCCGGCCTGTTTGGAGCAAACACTGACCGCGTGTATTGGGATCGCGCCGTATCCCTCGACCTGCGCGGCTATGACCTTCTTGAACTGGATCTGACCTGCACCCGGCCGGATGCCATCCAAACTTTCGCCCTGTATCTTAAAAGCGGTGACGGCTGGTATCTCTGGTTTGCGCCATTAAAGGAATCAAGCCGACAGAAATTGTTTTTTCCCATCACGGACGCCGCCGTGGAAGGCAAGCCTGCCGGATGGGACGCCATCAGCGCCGTGCGTATCAGTCTGACCCGCGAAGCACGTGGAGCGTGGAGCGTGGAGCGTAAAGGGGGAACGGAACAAGCCGCCTCGGTCATGGCCCATGGCCTAAAAGCCCGCGCCTGCGACCTGGTGATTGTGCAAGGCACGCTTTCGATGGCCAACGCCGGCGAACGAACGTATGCCCGCAGTAGGACTAAGCGCATTAGCCGCTGGCTCCAGGACTTTGGTCTTGGCCATAGCGTTGTGGATGACGAGGCCGTGGTGGCCGGCCGGCTGAAATCGGCACGGTTGGCAATCCTACCCTACAATTCACTGCCGCCGGACAAAGAACTGCGCGCACTGGAATCTTTTGTAAAACGGGGCGGCAAGCTGATGGTTTTTTATTCGGCCGAGCCCAAGTTGGCCGAGCTGATGGGCCTGAAGCTCGGCCGTTACCAGACGGCCAAGGTTGCCGGTCAATGGAGCAGTTTTGCGTTTAACAAGCATGCGTCACCACTCGTGCCGAAGGTGGTGTACCAGGACTCGTCCAATATATTGCCGGCCTACCCGGCGAACGACGACGCCCGGATCATCGCCACCTGGCAAAACAGCGCGGGGAAAGATCTGGCCGATCCGGCCTGGGTGCAGTCGCCCCACGGTTTGTGGATGTCCCATGTGCTCCTGGACAGCGACGCCGTCAACAAACAGCGCATGCTGTTGGCCCTGTTAGGTGCTTATGTTCCCTCCTTCTGGGAGCAATCTGCCGCGCGCGTCATGGCCCGTACAGGCAAAGTGGGGCCGTTTATCAACTTGAACGATGCCGTGACCGGCATCACCCGGATGGCACGGGGCACATCCGCAGAGGAATCGGTGAGCGCCCTGCTGGCGCAGTGCGGCCAGGACTATAAAATCATGTCCGCCGCCCTGGCGAAGCGAAAATACGCGGAGGTCGTGGAAACCGGACAGCACCTCCAAACCAAACTGGTGGAAGCGTTCGCCCGCGTCCAGCGCCCTGAAAACCCGGAATTCCGCGGCGTCTGGGACCACACCGGGCTGGGCCTCTATCCCGGGAACTGGCCCAAAACCGCCCGGATCCTGGCCGACGCCGGCATGCATGCCGTTTTCGTCAATGTGCTTTGGGCAGGCCTGGCGCATTACGATAGCCAGGTTGTGCCGCAGTCGGAAACCGTCAGCCGCTACGGCGACCAGTTGAAACAATGCGTGGCCGCCGCGCACGCGAACCGTCTGGAAGTCCACGTCTGGAAAATCTGCTGGAACCTGAGCAATGCGCCGGAATCTTTCTTGGCCGCCATGCGGAAGGCGGGGCGCTTGCAAGTCACCGACACCGGCAAGGAACTGAAATGGCTCTGTCCCTCCCATCCCGACAACGTGGCCTTGGAACTGAAAGCCGTCAGCGAGGTGCTCAATCGCTATCCTGTGGACGGCATTCACTTGGATTACGTGCGCTATCCGAATGCTAACGCCTGCTTCTGCACCGGTTGTCGCCGGCGCTTCGGCCGGCGGCTGGGCGAGAAAATCCCTGACTGGCCCAAGAGCGCGCAAAGCGGCAATCTGCGCGGAAAATACAACGCCTGGCGCAGTGAGCAGATCACCGCGTTTGTCCGCGCCGTGCAGACGCAAGCCCGCAAGTCCGGCGTCCCGACCTCGACCGCGCTCCGCCATAGCGCTTCGCGACGGCGAGAGAGAGTCAGGATATCGGCCGCGGTCTATCCGGAATATCCCGGCTGTATCAACAGCATTGGCCAGGACTGGGGCCGCTGGCTGAAAGAAGACCTGGTGGATTTTGTCTGCCCCATGGATTACACGACCGACAACGACGCTTTCAAGGACCTGGTCCGGCGGCAGCTGGCGCTTCCCAGCGCCGGCGGGCGCGTGTTTCCCGGCCTGGGCGTCACCGCCATGGAAAGTCAGTTGACGCCCGACCAGGTCATCGAGCAGATCCGGCAGACGCGCGAGGCCGGCGCGGGCGGGTTTGTCCTGTTCGACCTTAACCGCACCCTGGAGCATGACGTTCTGCCGGCTTTGCGCATGGGCCTGACCAGGCCATAGGGACGGAGGACATACGACGGATGACGGACAGCAGACGACAGCCGGTTCTTTATCCGTCCCGAGGCGCTTCGCGCTCGGGACGGATGTGACCGCGTTGCGCCTTGGGCTGGGCGAGTCCGCGAAGCCCAGCCCAAGGCGGAACGCATCGCTGCAGAAAAATTTTAAATATCTTTGGATTAGTTTTGACTTCGGCCTTCGTTTCCATTATGATAACTGGTGTAAAAAAGTAAAAACAACTGTTGCCCAGGAAAACGCATCATGACAGGAAAACCGATCGGCAAAAGCAGATTCAAACGGGTCCTTTTTAAACTCAGCGGCGAGGCCATGCAGAACAAGCAAAGCCGCCAGAGTATTGATCCGGACATGGTGCGGACCGTCGCCACCCGGATCAAGACGGCGCGGACCATGTGCGTTCAGATCGCGGTGGTCATCGGCGGCGGCAACATTTTCCGGGGCGGGAGCGGACAGGCCCACGGGATTGACCGTAACACGGGCGATTACATGGGCATGCTGGCCACGGTAATTAACGCCCTGGCGCTCCAGGACGCCCTTGAAAAAATCGGCGTAGAGACACGCGTGCAGACGGCCATCGAAATGAAACAAATTGCCGAGCCGTTCATCCGCCGGCGGGCGATCCGGCACTTGGAAAAGGGCCGCGTGGTCATTTTCGGCGGCGGCACGGGCAACCCTTATTTTACCACTGACAGCGCCGCGGCCCTGCGCGCCAACGAAATTGGCGCCAATGTCCTGCTGAAGGCCACCAAGGTGGATGGGGTTTATACGGATGATCCGCTTAAAAATGCGAAGGCCCGGCGATACACGACCCTGACCTTCCGTCAGGCACTGAAGGATTCGCTGAAGGTGATGGATTCGGCAGCTTTTGCATTGTGTATGGAGAACAACATCCCTATTATTGTGTTTGATTTCTTCAAACCCGGGAACGTCGAGCGCGTGCTGGCGGGTTGCCGGATCGGCACGCTGGTCAGAAACACCGCCATAGGCGGGTAAACACCAATCGGAGCGCACGCCATGGAATCACTGGATGATGTCCTGCTGGAAACCGAAGACAAGATGGCCAAATCCCTGGAATTCCTCCAACAGCAGTTTGGGGGTTTGCGCACCGGCAAGGCCTCCGCCAGCCTGGTGGACCATATCACCGTTGCGTATTATGGCACCCAGGTGCGCCTGCGTGAGATCGCCAATATCTCGACACCTGATATGCGGCTCATCGTGATTAACGCTTATGACCCCACCGCCTTGCCGGCCATCGAAAAAGCCGTTAGCGCCGCCAACCTCGGCATCACGCCGCTCAACGATGGGCGCGTCATCCGCATCCCGATCCCGGAGCTGAGCGAGGAACGCCGCCGCGAGCTCTCCAAGGTGGCCAAACAGATGACCGAAAAGGCGCGGGTGGTCATCCGCAGTAACCGCCAGGAGGCCAACGAACAGGTTAAGCGTCTGCTTAAAACCAGCTCGATCACGGAGGACGAGAAGGACCACGCCCTCAAGGAAATCCAGAAATATACGGACGATTTTATCAAGAAAATGGACCAGGCACTGGAAGCCAAGGAAAAGGAAATGATGACGTTTTAATGCGGGCCATGCCCGCAACCCAAATTCGAAATCCGAATATCGAAATCCGAAACAAACCCGAATGTTCGAATTTCGGAATGTTCAAAACAGAGGTTTCGGTCTTTGAACATTAGCTTTTCGAATTTGTTTCGAATTTCGATATTCCAGTTTCGGGTTTGATCTCGCAGGATGGTCCGCGGCCTCGCGGACCGTGTCATGATGCGGACCGCGGAGCCGCAGAACCTCCCA
>JAHIMN010000113.1 GCA_018896395.1 Verrucomicrobiota bacterium
ATTTTTTGTGTCCATCAGCTGACGGATGGCTACTTTTGGCTATTATGCGCCCAGCCGCAGGCGCGCTTCCCGGATGCCCAGGCCACGAATGGCCAGCAACGCCCGCCGCGTCTGTGACCGGAACTTCAGAGTGCCGGAGCCATGTTCCCATTTCAATACCGTATACCCGCTCACCCCGACCAATTTACCGAACTGCGCCTGGGACAATTTTAGTTTTTTTCGCTGGGCGCGGATCCCCTTGGCCGTAACCCAGACTTTGCTTCCCTCGGCCGTTTTCGGCGCCATCGCCGCCATCTTGGCCTGTTTCGTCGCCACCTGGAGGAGCTGGCAAATGTTAGAACGATGCTCCTTTGTCTGGCGACGCAAGCCGGCCACGGCCTTGCGAAACTTGGTTTGGTCTTTTTTCAGTCCAGCGGTCGCCGCCCTGATTTCCTTGCGGGCAATGCGGCGGATTTCATCTTTCATAACGGCCATGAGTGTTGACATAATTCTCGATCCTTTCTTATTAGTAGTTCTACGATCATTACCGCACTGGCCCATAAGGCCGTCTTCGCTTCTTCCTCCTTCGCCAAGGCTTCCTCCTTCGCTAAGCTTCGGCGGACAAGTCGGAGGACATGCCGCCATGCTACGAGCGCAGACTGTCTTGCCCTCCGTCTTGTCCGCCATAGCCTTGGCGACGGTGGAAGCGCGCAGCGTTATCGGCCCGGCTTCATTCCGAAGCCATTAGGAACTTCTCCGTGGCAGTCTTCGCTCAAGCTATGCTTCGAGCTAAGACTGGCGGAGGGAGAGGGATTTGAACCCCCGGACCCCGTAAGAGGTCACATGATTTCGAGTCATGCGCATTCAGCCGGACTCTGCCATCCCTCCATAATTATCATAAAGCCGAGTCACTGTCACCAAAAAAAACCATACGCGGCTGAACCCTCCAAAATTATTACCCCACAGACTGATTAAAGATAAGCGAAATGGAGAAAAAGTCAAGACGGATACCACCGTCCTGGCCCTATCTCCCTGCTGGATAAATGTGGCCGGCGGAAAACCGGTTATCATCAATAATTGGCTTGATAATACGCAGGCCATAGTTTAGTGTGCAAACGCAGCAACCGCAAACCAACAACAACCAAAGGAGAGCAATGATGAAACGAAACGGAATTGCATTATTGTTCGCGAGCGCGGGGCTCCTATGGATGGCCTCCACCGGTCGGGCGCAGGAACAGGAAAGCAACAACCAACTCGGCGTCGGCGTGCATTACTGGACAACCGTTAAAAACATTGACGTGAATGATATTGATAAAAACGGCTTTTCGTACCTGGCCATGTACCAGTACCACTACGGGTGGGTTGGCATCGAAGCAGACCTGGAATGGTTTCAAAAGGGATTCGGCGGCGCCAATCAGGATGTCTATCAGCCGCAAGCCTATCTCATTCTCGGCAAGGTTATTTATGCGGCCGCGGGGATCGGCGGGTACTACTCGGACGGCAAATTAGCCGACAATCCCTTCTACGCCTTCCGCGTCGGCCTGGATATTCCGTTGTTGCCCATCCTGCACCTGGACATTAACGCCAATTACCGGTTTGAAAACTGGGACGACCTCAGCACCGAGGGCAAAAGTGTCGATACCGATACAGTTACGCTCGGCGCCGCCGCACGGCTGGCATTCTAACATCCGCACCCCGCATTTTCCGAAGCCACTTGATCCAGGTGGCCATCCCCCGGCCGGTTTGAGCCGAAACCTGGAATACCGGCGTGGCGGCATTGACCTGGCGCAGGTAAGCCCGACAGGCCTTGAGATCAAACGGCAGGTGCGGGAGCAAATCCATTTTAGTCAGCGCCACGGCCTTGGCCTCCCGGAAGAGCGTTGGATATTTTACCGGCTTATCTTCGCCCTCTGTCACGCTCAGGACGGCCACCTTGGCATGCTCGCCAATATCAAATTCTGCCGGACAAACCAGGTTGCCGACATTTTCAACCACCACCAGGTCAAGTTTCTTGAGCGGCAGATCGCGGAGCGCATAATGCACCAACTTGGCTTCCAGGTGGCAGGCGCCGCCGGTCAGCAACTGGCTGACCCGGCAGCCCAGCCGGGCCAGGCGCTCGGCATCATGCGTGGTTGCGACGTCGCCCTCCAGCACGGCAAACCGGCATGTTTTTGAGAGCGCGCGCACGGTTTTTTCCAGCAGGCGGGTTTTCCCCGCGCCGGGGGAGCCGATCAGGTTGAGCATGATCACCTGGTGCTTTTTCAGCAGGGCGCGGGTGCGCTTGGCCCACTGATCGTTGGCGCCCATCAGGTTCCGGTAGATTTTAATGTTCAGCTTGGGTCTCCTTGTTCCACCTCAATACTGTCCAGGTAAAGCTCCCTGCCCCCGGTAATTTCGATGGTGCTGGCGTTTTAGGACGGGCAAGAAAGGAAGCCGAACCCGAGTGAACATAAGTTCGAGTTGTCTACGGAATGGCTCCCTGACTATGCTTTTTTCTTAATCTCTTTTTTCAGTATTCCAAACAAGAGCTTTGGAAGCCTCATAATAATGTATAGCAACTCGGATTTTGTCAAAAGTTGTATCTTACAGACCTTCTGGATTATCTTCGCGATCTGTCCTAAGGTATAAAATCTAAATTTTATCCTGCTTCGTATCCGCTTTAAATCCTTCAGGCTATACAGGTCTGAATATACTGAGCCATGCGAGGCGGTATAGTAGTATCCAGGGGTGTTTTCGATCACTTCTTTCAACGGGGAATACTTTTCTATCCTTAGCTTTTGAAAACTTATTGAATCAAGCTTTAATTCTTTCGCAAACTGAGCAATGTATACCATCTCTTCTTCCGTCTCGCTGATATTACCGTAAATAAAATAGCCATGGATAAAGAAATTATATTTGTTTAAAACTTGGAACGCCTCCCTTACCTGCTGTTGAGTAAACCCCTTGTTAAACTGCTTTAAAATCTTATCATGGGGCGATTCTATGCCTACGAGAAAAATCTTGAAACCGGCCTTTTCCGCCTTTTTCAGCAGTTCTTCATCCCTGGCAATTTCAATCCGGGTCTGGACAATGAATATTTTCCTGATTCCGTTATCTATCATCAGGTCGCAGAGCATTTTGCTTCTTTTAGCATTCGTGAAGAAATTGTCGTCACTGAACATGACGACATCAGCAGAAATACTCTTGATCTCTTCAATAACCGATTCAAGGGGCCTCTCCGTATACTCTCGTTTCTGTCCAAGTGGGTTTAAGTTGAATGTGCAAAACTTGCAGTTATAGGGGCATCCTCTGGAAGCAAGCACCGTGTCAAAGGTTAGCCTTGTTATCTGCACCCCGTTTAGTATTCCATAGTAATTGTGCCTTCTAAGTGATCTGTCCGGGAAAGCAGCCCGAAAGATATCCGAAGATGGCCTGATCTTATTGTGAATCACTGTCCGGTTCTCCCGATACGAGAGGCCAAATATGTCTTTTAGAGGAACGCCGTTGACTATATCCCTGATCGTCTCTTCCCCCTCGCCTCTCACAATGATATCAATATTCGGGCATCTATCGAAAAGGGATTTGACCTCCAGCGTCGCCTTGTTTCCTCCAACCACGGTGATCACTTCATCCGGCAATTTGCAGATAAGATCGCAAACCGCATTAAACTGGGAACTCCAGGTGATGCTTATACATAAAAGGTCTATCTCTTTTTTGATAAATTCGGATAATATTTTAACATCCTGATATTCCTGTTCGTATCTCAAATCAAGCAGGGTTATCTTATCAACCAAGTCTTTTATATTTGTCGCGATATATTCCAATCCCGTGGGAGGAAATATCCCCATCGTTGCCGTGGAATCTCTGCAATAGGGGTTTAAGGCAAGCACATGTTTGTATTTTATTTTCACGGGTTTTTACATTATCGTATTTCCGTTGTAGCGGCTACTAGATTATTGCCGCTTGGATCAGGCAAAATAGGGCAACACTTTTCCATTCACCGAGATTGTAATATGTCTGTTATCGATATTGTTGGATGATTGAAGGATGGAGAACCAAAAGGATAGTCCGATAACTGGTTGTAAATCAAGCGGATCAAGCAACCAATTCTTACCTTGTATGTCCTTATCGAACCGGGGGAACCGATCAGGTTGAGCATGATCACCTGGTGCTTTTTCAGCAGGGCGCGGGTCCGCTCCGCCCACTGATCGTTGGCACCCATCAGGTTCCGATAGATTTTAATGTTCAGCTTGGGTCTCCTTGTTCCACCTCAATGCTGTCCAGGTACAGTTCCCTGCCTCCGGTAATTTCGATGTCACCGGACTTGCATCGGCCGCAGGCAAACAAAGCGCCCCGGATTTTGCCGCGCCAATGACACTGACGGCATTCGGCCGTGATCGGCACACGGCGGATGCTCAAGAATGACCCCGCCGCCGGAGTTTCTTTCGTCAACACCTTATAGGCAAAGGTCAGATTGGCGCTCACGAGTTGATGCAAGCCTCCGGCCACAATCCGTGCACGGACCAGGCGCGAGGGCTGAACTTTTTTCAATTCCGCCAGCACGGCCTGCACAATCGTTTGAGCTATTGAGAATTCATGCAAGATCAAATACTATACCATCTGCCGGGCATTTCCACAATGTTCGAAGAGCCGTTTTTTTGCTTGCCTGGCGCATCTTGTTATGCAAACATTTATCATATAAATTTTTTTGGGCATTGGACCCTTGGCGGGCTTGGCAAGAAAATGTTTTGAAATTAACTCGAAAGGAAATGGTATGAAGCAGCATCTATTCTGCTTGTGTGGTCTGGCATCCGTTGTTCTTGGCATTTACCAGGGAACGGCCGCCGAAACCTCGGCCTTCCTTCCGCTGGGGCGTTCATGGGTGCAAGATGATAAGAGCCTGCCTATCCCTTGCATACAGATTTTGAAAGGATAGAAACTAATGATACTTTTATTGCTTACCGCTATAGGGTTGGCCATAGGTGTTGCCCGGGCATACAAATATAAATCCGACAAAGCTTTGTTTTACGAAAGATTGCTATTGCCGGTGATATTTGTAACCGTGGGTATCAACGGCATTCTGCTTGGTTTTATACCTCATGTGTTTTTTTCAGACATGATTGCGGACAAAATAGGCTGGAGCAAGGGCAATCCATTCCAGCTTGAAGTTGGCTATCACGACGGCTGCTGGGGTGTTATCGGATTGCTTTCCGTATGGTTCAAGGGAGGGTTTGCACTGGCCGCAGGGATTGGCTGGGCGCTTTTTCTACTGCTTGCCGGTTGGGGACATCTGCGCGAGACCATCGTCAACCACAATTATGCGCCCTACAACTTCCAGTTTATTGCCGGGGATATTATTCCCGCCATACTGTTGCTGGTCCTGTCTTGCCTCTACTACAAACATTCCTACAAAAGGGGATGACGCCTTCGCAGCATCCGACCGGAACAGTGCTCCCGATGAAGCTTTCCCATCCGTCGCGCAATATCCCACCTGAAGCTTGTATCGCGTCAGTTTGGTGCATCCCGATCGCGTAGCGCATCGGGACAGGGATGCGCGCTTGCCACGCGTTTCGCGTGGTCGCGCGTGGTCTGATTTTTTATGTTCTTCCCGTGCGGATCCGGTTGCTGAAGAATAACATCACAACGGCCACACCGGCCGCCGCCAGGAACACGGAAGCGTGCCCATATTTCATCCAGATCAGCCCGCCCAGCGCCGGCACGGACATGGAAACGGCGTGGTTAATGCTGACCCCCAGCGAGAGCGAGGGCGCCACGTCCTCGGGTTTGAGCGCAATTTTGGCCAGGTAAGTATCGCGTGCTATATTGGTCCCAAAAAGCAGGAGATCGCCCACAAAACACGCATAGAGCACGCCCAGCGCCAGCGCGTGACTGCCAATCAGGTGCGCATAGCCGTAACCGATACACACCAGGAAAACCATCCCGGAATCCACCACCAGGACCCAGCGTTCGCCAAACCGGTCAATGGCCCGGCCCAACGCGGGCTGGAAAAAAATGCCCAGCGCGCCGGCCACCATCCAGAGCTGGGCAAAAATATAAGCCGGCTGATGAAAGATTTTAATCAGCACCCAGGGTCCGAAGGTAATGAAAATCTGCTTACGCGCGCCAAACAAAAAGGCCAGCGTGTAGTATAGCCAATACTGACGCCGGAACACGAATTTCGGACGTTGCAGATGGGCATTCGGCATCCACATGGTGAACAGAATAAAAGCGGCGAGCAAGGCTACCACCCCGCCGATGATAAACATGGTCCGGTACCCGGCGTCGAGGTACTTCATCAGGATCCACACCATGGCACAGCCCACAATGCTGGCGGCAATCCCAACCCCCTGGATCTGACCCAGGCGTCGTCCCTTGTGTTCGGCGTGGGCCAATTCCATGCCGATGGAGGAGCGCATCGGCATCATCATATGCATGCCCGTGTTCCAGACAAACATGAAGACCAGCATGACCGTCCAGGAAGCGCCCCAGATCGCAATACCCAGCATGCCCACACCAATGCACAGCGCGGAAAACGCGGCAATGCGCGTTTCGCTGAGAAAAAAAAGCGCCCCGGCAAAAAGAGCTATCAGGAGCCCCGGCAGTTCCCTTGGAAACTCCAGCAGACCGCGGGCGCCGGCATTCAGGTCAAAGGTATCGCTCAAGAAATTATTGAACGTGCTTTCGCCAATGCCACCGGTGATGCTCAGGAGCGCAACCCCCGCCAGGAACAGTTTCAGTTGCGGGTTCATCTGGCGCACGCGGACCAGGAATTGATTAAGCGTGGTCATAGGGTAGCTATTTCCCCGGATGATAGAGCAGGCCGGCCGCGCGGGACGGCGCAAAGGCCCGTTGAGACTTGATCCAAGTCCGCCGGATTTGTTCCGGCGCGGCGCCAGCCTGCAGAGCACGGCGGACGGCATCGGTGCCATAGAGTTTATCGAAGAAATCCTCGCGCGTGCCCGCGTGCTTCCAGACTTTCCGGATCCCATACAGTTCCTGCAGACAGGCCAGGATGGAAACCCCGGTATAAACGGGGTGGAATATATTGGGATTGGTTACCGCGAGGCGGACGCCATCAAAGACGGTATCGGCTGTTGTGGTTTTGTACGGATGCGCATAAAACGACACGCCCGGCAGGCGCCGCGCATTCAGCCGCTCGCAGACCGCAGCGCTTTTCAGCCACGGGGCGGCAAACACCTGGAAAGCCAGGTTGGATGCCCGCCCGTTGTTGAAGGCGCTCAATGCTTCGCCAAAGACAGTGGCCAGGTAACACTGCCCGGTCTCCCAGGCACGGATGCCGGGTGAGGGTGGAATCCAGGGCGGCCAGTCCGCGCCGCGCGCCGCCGCGCGCGCATACCCTTGCATCCGCGCGATCCGGACCGACACATCCAGCCCCAGGTCGGCTTTGAGCCAAAGCGCCATTTCGCCGGGCGTCATGCCATAGTGCATGGGAGCGCGCACGCACGCCACAAAACTTTCAAAGGCGGAAAAGAGCATAGGGCCATCCACAATGCGCGGCAGGGGAATGGGGCGATCGGCCACCACGACTTCCTTCCCCATTGCGGCGGCCTGCTCCAGCACATAGCGCAAGGTGGCAACATAGGTGTAACAGCGCGCCCCGAGATCCTGGAGATCCACGACCAGCACGTCCAGGTTTTTGAACATGGCCGGGGTTGGTCGACGCGCCGAACCATACAGGGAATAGACCGGAAGCCCCCAATCCGGATGCTGCCGGTGCCACAGCTTCTGGCCGGCGTCGCCGAGGCCGAAAAACCCATGTTCCGGCCCGAACAAGGCGCGCAAGGTCAGGGCACGATCCCGCCACAGCCGCTCGGCCGACGTCATACCGCGGGCATCAACGGCGGCCAGGTGACTTACCAATCCGATGCGTTTACCTTCCAGCCAATGCCGGTGACGGGTCAGCAGGACATCAATGCCCGGGAGAAAATGCATATTCCATTTCGGATTGTTGATTGTGGATTGAACTACTCAGTTGGCGCGATCACCAAAGCCCGGCAGTTTTTTACCACGGATGAACACGGATTAACACGGATACCGGCAGGGAGGGAGGAAAACACCCTCGTTTTTTAATCATTTTATCTTTATCCGTGAAATCCCTGGCCAGCGCTCGGGCAGGCAGTGTAATCCGTGGTTGTCTCATCTCCGCAAATGGACAGGCACCTGAATAGTTACGCTTGCGGATCGTCCGGAATCAGGGCCGGACCCGGAACGCATTGGTCTTGCGCTCGCTAAAACGGAAAATGGTTTCGCCCGCCTTGGCCTTGCCCAGCTCCTCGCGCGCGACGCGTTCCACGTACCGCGAATCCGACAGGAACTGGTCCTGCTGCGATTGCAACTGCTTGATCATGTCTTCCTTGGCGCGATTTTCCTCTTCCAGAATGGTCAGCTTGCGCTGGCGCTCCTGGTTCTGGCGAATCTTGGGCAGGAATAGACTGACGACAGCGACAATCACCATCGCCACAAAGACGATCATGGCAACCCTGTAAATTGTCAGCCAGACGTTCATGATCACTCTTTAAATCACGCCGCCGAAAATCGCGTTTTTGCCCAGCTGTTCCTCAATCCGGAGCAATTGGTTGTACTTGCAGACGCGATCCGTCCGACAGGCTGAGCCGGTCTTGATTTGGCCGGCGTTCACCGCCACGGTCAGGTCGGCAATGGTCGTGTCCTCGGTTTCACCGGAGCGGTGACTGACCACGGCGGTGTAACCGGCGTTGTTGGCCATGCGAATGGCGTCCAGCGTTTCGGTGAGCGTACCGATCTGGTTGAGCTTGATCAGGATCGAGTTGGCTACGCCCATTTCGATGCCTTTCTTCAGAAACGTCGTGTTGGTCACAAAAACGTCGTCGCCGACGAGCTGAATCTTATCGCCCAGTTTATCGGTCTGATGCTTCCAGCCGGACCAGTCGGATTCGGCCATGCCATCCTCGATGCTGATAATCGGGTATTTCTTAACGAGCCCCTCATATAACTGAACCATCTGCTCAGAGGTGTGCTCGGACTTGTCGCTCTTCTTGAACACGTAGCGCTTTTTCGCGGTGTCGTAAAACTCGCTGGCGGCCGGATCGAGTGCAATGAACATATCTTTGCCTGGCTTGTAGCCGGCCTTGGCAATGGCCTTGACGATGACATCCAAAGCTTCGGTGTTACTCTTTAATTTCGGGGCGAATCCGCCCTCGTCCCCCACCGCCGTGCTGAGTTTCATGTCCTTGAGAATGGACTTGAGGGCATGAAACACCTCGGCGCCCATGCGCAGGGCTTCGCGGAAGGACTTGGCCCCCTTGGGCATGATCATGAATTCCTGCAAATCCACCGGGGCATCCGAATGCGCGCCGCCGTTCATGATGTTCATCATGGGCACCGGCAGGACCTTGGCGTTCGTGCCGCCGATGTAGCGGTAGAGCGGCACGCCCAGGAATTCCGCCGCCGCCTTGGCCGTCGCCAGGGAGACGCCCAGGATAGCGTTGGCGCCGAGCTTCATCTTGGTGGGCGTGCCGTCCAGTTTGATCAGGGCCTGGTCCAAGCCCACCTGGTCGAGGGCGTCAAAGCCCACGATCTTCGGGAAAATGACGTCGTTGACATTCTTAACCGCCTTCAGTACGCCCTTGCCGCCGTAGCGCTTCTTGTCGCCATCGCGCAATTCCAGCGCCTCGTGCTCGCCCGTGGAGGCACCCGAAGGCACCGCCGCCCGCCCGACGATCCCACAGGTCAACTGCACTTCGACTTCCACGGTCGGATTACCCCGGGAATCGAGAATTTCGCGTCCAACAACATAACTGATTTCCGGCATGATCCGCTCTCCTTTGGTTAATAGTGAGTTCCACAAGCGCCGCTTGTTCCGTAGTTACTGAATGTATAACCCATGCCGGAGAAAAACTCAAGCACGTTACGCAGCATGCTGAGCGGTGACAGCACGTTGAGGGTAAAGCGTAGAGCGTGGAGCGTATTCTGACCTCTGGCTTATGGCGTCCGGGCTCCCGCCTTCGCCAAGGCTTCGGTGGGCAGGCTGTCGTCCGGTATCCGTCATCTGTTTTGCTGACCTCTGACTTCTGACCTCTGGTTATGATCTTTCAGCCCAGCCGCCGGTGACGGAGGACGGGAATGCGCGCGCGGGTCCGGCGCAGTTCTTCCGGCTGAAGCGTGATGGTCAGGACGGTTTCCTCGTCGCCGGCAACGGCGAGCACATCGCCCCAGGGTCCCACCGCCAGGCTGTGCCCGTGGCTGGCAATACCGCTGCGCTGATTGATACCGCACTGGTTGGGCGCCACGACAAAGGCCTGGTTCTCGATTGCCCGTGCGCGAACGAGTGTCTCCCAATGATCCTTGCCGGTTTTTTGCGTGAAATTCGAGGGCACGAAAAAAAGCGCGGCGCCGTGCCTGGAATAATGCCGGAACAGTTCCGGAAAGCGCAGGTCGTAGCAGATGGCCAGGCCGCAGGACCAGCCTTCAACCTCGGCCATGACGGGTTTAGCGCCCGCTGCGTAGGTGTCGCGTTCCCGGACAACCTGCCCGTTATCCAGGTTGGCCTCGAACAGGTGGATTTTGCGGTAACGGGCGACGATGCGGCCCTGCCGATTAATGAGCACGCTGGTGTTATAGATCTTGCCGCGGCCTTGTTCGATCACACTGCCGGCCAGGATCCAGATCCGCGCTCGCGCGGCCAGGGCCATCAGGCGCTGCGTAATCGGGCCCGGCAGGCGCTCCGCCGCGGCGCGATAATCCGCGTCGTTGCCGCGGATGGCGAACACTTCCGGAAGCGCAATCAGATCACAAGGCGGCATACGCTGGAGTCGCCGCTCTATCGCGGCCATGTTTCGCTCCACATCCGCTCCGGCGCTGTTCTGAAATAGCACGATTTTTAACGGTCGCACTTTTGCCACGTAATTTGTTTTCATAGTACCGATTCAATCAAATGGCCCACTATGAGCAAGCAAAGTGCGTCGAATGGCGCCCTGCCGTAGAGCCTCGCAGACTCGGCACACTGCAGGGCTGTCACACAGCGTGTTTCGTCTTGCGGAACTCTGCTGCGTGGCGGAGAGGGCGGGAGTCGAACCCGCGGTGCCCTTTTGGGGCACATACGATTTCCAGTCGTACACCTTCGGCCACTCGGTCACCTCTCCGGAACAATGGGCCAGCTATAAGCAGTATCGGTTATCAGATTGACTAACCAAGGGCAAGGGAATTCAATTACTTCCTGTCCAATGTTACGCCAGCCAGCGATTCGTGTTTGACCAATCGTTTGTTTGAGGGTATCAATAGGTCAATTCAAACGAGGTCATAGGATGAAGATCGCGGTTTTAATCGGCGACGGCATGGGCGATTATCCCCTGAAGGAACTGGGCGGCAAGACGCCCCTGCAGGCGGCGGTCATTCCGAATATGCGCGCCATTGCCGGGGCCGGCACCGTGCGGCTGGTCAACACCATCCCGGCAGGCATGTCGCCGGGAAGCGACGTGGCCAACTTGAGTATCATGGGTTTTGATCCCCGGAAATATTACACCGGCCGGGCGCCCATTGAGGCGGCCGGAGCGGGCATAGCCATGGGCAAGCGCGACGTGGCCTTCCGATGCAACCTGATCGCCGTGGAAGCCGAACGTATCAAGGATCATTCCTCCGGCCATATCACCACCGAGGAAGCCCGCCCGATCATTGCGGCGTTGAACGAACGCCTGGGCAGGCCCGGGCTAACATTTCATGTCAGTTCGGGTTACCGGCATTTATTGATCTGGGAAAACGGGCCCGACGAGCTTGTGACCATCCCGCCCCACGATGTGCTGGGACAACCGACGGCCCAGAACCTGCCGGCCGGCGCGCGTCAGGACGAGGTCCGGCGCCTGATGGAAGCCTCCAAACCGATCCTGGCCGCGCACCCCGTGAACGCGGCGCGCCGGCAGGCGGGCAAAACGGCGCCCACGCAAATTTGGCTATGGGGCCAGGGCCAGCGGACTACCCTGCCGGCCTACCGAGACCTGTTCGGCCTGACCGGCAGTGTCATCTCGGCCGTGGACCTGGTGCGCGGCATCGGCAAACTGACGGGCTTGAACGCCGTAATCGTGCCGGGTGCCACAGGGTTCCTGGATACGAACTATGCGGGGAAGGTCAAGGCCGCGCTGAACGCGCTGGATCATGATGATTTTGTGTTCGTGCACGTGGAAGCACCGGACGAATGCGGGCACATGGGCAACCTGAAACTCAAACTCAAGGCCATTGAGGCTTTCGACCGCGAGATCGTCGGCCCCGTTTGGCGGGGCCTGGAGGCCATGCGCCAGCCGTACCGCCTCATTATCGCCACCGATCACCGCACGCCGGTTGCGGTGCGCAATCATACCGCGGAGCCGGTACCGGTGGCCGTGTTGGACGGACCCATGCCTGACGCTGGCCGGGAAGCGCCGTTTGATGAATATGTTAACAACGGCCAGACCAGCGGCATGGCTTTTGAATGGCTGAAATCGCAAATTGGCAATCGGCGAATTAGGCCGCAAAAGGCGGCGATATAAAAAACTCTGGATTCCCGATCAAGTCGGGAATGACATATCCGCGCTCCATTCTGTCATTCCCGTGAAAACGGGAATCCAGAATATGTGTTACTTTCAAATTCCTGCATAAATATTATTAGGACCATCCATCATGAAGCAATACCTTAAAATTATCGGCATTATGGCGATGCTTGCGGGCCTGTCTGGTTGTGTCACCATGCAGGATTCCAGGGAGGTGACGCAACAGCAGGAGGACATGTTACTGCTCAAGGAAGACCTTAACCGCACCAAGGGCAAGCTGGAAACCCTGGAAATGGAATACCAGCGCCTTGTGCGCGAGCTGGACGCCATGCAGGGCGCGGCGAACAGCTCCAAAGGCGAAACAAGCTCCACACAGGCCCGCATGGATGAGATAGATCGCCGCATGAGCGTGCTGGAAGGCGCACGGGCCAAGGATCGGCAGGCGATTGTGGACCAATTGAGCGGTAAGATGGCGGACATCATGGGTAACGGAACCACCGCTAAATCCAGTCGGAAAAGCAAAACCACGTCAGCTGCGGCCGGCGCCAACACGACCGGTTATGAGCATGTTGTCAAGGAAGGTGACACCCTGTCGGCCATTGCAACGGCCTACAAGGTCAAGACCAGCGCCATTGTCGAAGCCAACAAACTGAAAAACCCTGACACATTAAGAACGGGCCAGAAGCTGTTTATCCCGCAGCCGTGAATCGGACGACGGACATCGGACTTCTGACCTCTGCTTTCTGTCGTCAGTCGTCTGTCCTCTGGCCCGCATTCCACATTTCTTCAATGCCCGTTGCTCCATTTGCCATTGGGAACCTTGAGGCAGGGACGACCGGAAACCGCCACGTAAACGCCTTCCTCGCCCAGCAGGTGCTGAAGCTCCCGGATTAGAGCGTCGGACGGGTTCACATTATAAGCACTTTCGGTGTTCACAAACACTTCCTCGCCTTTCTGAAACTGCAAACAGAAGACAACCGGTGTAGAACCCGGGTTAGCTTTCAGCAGGTTCTTGATGGTCGTCAATACTTCCGGCTGAACGTGGGTGGCGGGCAGATGCAGGCTGATGCGCTCGGTAAACCAGCGGGGCACCTGGTCGAGCGCATACATTTCATAGATCTTCATCGTGACGGCGTCTTCTTTTTTGTCAACCTGGCCGCAGACCAGCACGGGGGTTCCTTCCACCAGCAACGCCTGGTATTCCTGATAGGGCGCCGGAAAGACGACCGCCTCCAGGGCGCCCTCGACATCCTCGATCTGGATCACGGCCATGGGTTCCTTCCTGGCCCTGGTAAATTTTTTGTCCACCTTGGCCACGAGCCCGCCCACGCGGGTGATGCTCCCGTTTTCCAACGACATCAATTCCGCCACGGTCGCCAGCCGGTAGCGCCGCAGGAGCGGCTCATACTGCGTCAGCGGATGCCCGCTCATATAAATCCCCAGCAATTCTTTTTCCGCGGCCAGCAGTTCGTTCTCATGCCACGGCGGACAGTCCGGCAGGGCTTCCTGTTCGCCACCGCGCCCGGGCACTTCCGTCTGCGCAAAGAGATTACCCTGTCCCGTCTGGCGATCGCTCTGAATGGCCGCGGCGCGGGCCAGGCCCAAGTCTATACCGGCGAACAGCCGGGCACGGTGTGCCCCAAAAGCATCGAAGGCGCCGCAACGGATAAGGGTTTCCAGCACTTTGCGATTGACCACCCGGGCATCCATGCGCACGCAGAAATCAATCAATCCGCGGAACGGGCCGTTGGCCTGCCGCTCCCGGACGATGGCCGCGGCCGCCTGCTCGCCGATGTTCTTAATACCGGCCAGCCCACAGCGGATGGCGAGCTTCTGCGGCGCGAAACGTACGGCGCTGACATTGACATCGGGCGCGAGGATTTCGAGACCCATGGCACGGACTTCGTTCATGAAAACCGGCATTTTTTCCGGCTTGCCGATTTCGCTGGAAATCAGGGCCGCCATGAATTCCTCGGGATAATGGGCTTTCAGATAGGCCGTCTGATAAGCAATGATGGCATACCCGGCGCTATGGGACTTATTAAATCCGTACCCGGCAAACTTGGCGATATTGTCGAATATTTTTTCCGCCTTCCGGGGGGGCATTTTGCAGGTCTTGTGACAACCGGCAACAAAGGTGACGCGCTGTTTCTCCATTTCCTCCGGTTTTTTCTTGGCCATCGCGCGGCGGAGAATATCGCCTTGTCCCATGGAGTAACCCGCCATCTGATGCGCCGCCTGCTGGACCTGTTCCTGGTAGAGCATGATCCCGTAGGTTTCCGCCAGGATAGGCTTCAGGAGCGGATCGTCATAAACAATTTTCGATGGGTCGGCCTTGCACTCCACGTACTTTTCGAGCATATGCATGGGGCCCGGCCGGTAGAGCGCAACCATGGCAATCAGGTCTTCGATTTTATCGAGACCGATCCGCCGCACCAGGTCCCGCATCCCGCCACTTTCCAACTGGAACACGCCGATCGTGTCGCCGCGCTGGAGCAGATCATAAGTTTTATTGTCATCCATGGGCAACTGTTCAAGGTCCACGGCCACGCCCTGGGTCTCAAGAACCAGCTTGATGGTTTCATCAATGACCGTGAGCGTTTTGAGTCCCAGAAAATCCGCCTTGAGCAGACCCAGGGCCTCGACGTGGTCCTTGCTGAACTGGGTGATAATCTCGCCATCCTTGTCGCGCGAAAGCGGGACCAGCTCGGAGAGCGGGCGCGCGCCGATGACGACCCCTGCGGCATGCACGCCGGCATTCCGCAACAGACCTTCCAGCACGAAGCCGTAGTTCAGAATCTTTTTGGCGTTTGGATCGGCCGCCTCGATTTTCTTCAACTCCGGGTTCCGCTCCATGGCGTCTTTAAGCGACAGGTCGGGGATTTCCGGAATCATTTTTGCCAGGCGATCGCACTCCGGCAGGGGAATCTGCAGGGCGCGGCCGACATCCCGAATCACGGTTTTGGCGCCCAGTGAACCGAAGGTAATGATTTGGGCCACGTTTTCCCGCCCGTATTTACGTTTCACATATTCGATCACTTCCCCCCGCCGGAACTGACAGAAGTCAATGTCGAAATCCGGCGGGCTCACGCGCTCCGGGTTAAGAAAGCGTTCGAAGACCAGGTTGTAGCGCAGGGGATCGACGCTGGTAATGCCCGTGGCATAGGACACCAGACTGCCGGCGGCCGAACCGCGCCCCGGTCCCACTGGGATTTTCTGTTCACGCGCAAAGCGCACAAAATCCCACACCACCAGGAAGTAACCGATGAACCCGGTTTTTTCGATTACCTCGATCTCGTAATGCAGGCGCGCGACGATCTCACGTTCCCGCTCGTCCTTTGGCTGTTCGGGATCGGCAATCCCATAGCGCCGGCGGATGCCATCGCGGCAGAGATGGACAAGGTAACTCTTGGGGTCAAAGCCCGCGGGTACGGCAAACGCGGGATAATGCGACTCCTGGTTCAGGCTGAGCTCCACGTTACAGCGGCTGGCAATTTCCACCGTGTTGCTCAGCGCCTCCGGCGTCTCGCCGAAGAGCCGCGCCATTGTCCCGCCGCTTTTCAGATAAAACTCCGGGGAGCCATATTGCATCCGCTTGGGATCGCTCATGACGGTGCCGGTCTGGATGCAAAGCAGAACCTCATGGGCCGCGGCATGGCTCTTCTCCAGGTAATGCACGTCATTGGTGGCAACCAACGGAAGGCCAACACGCTTCGCCAGGGCCAGCATCCCTTTATTGACGACCACCTGGTTGGGCAATCCGTGGTCCTGGATTTCCAGATAGAAATTATCCTTGCCAAGGATCTCGGCATATTCCCCGGCTGTGCGCACGGCGAGCGCCTCGTCATCCGCCAACAGGCACTCCGCCACGCGGCCTTTCAGGCAGGCCGAGAGACCGATCAGTCCCTTGCTGTAGCGCGCCAGGATTTCCCGGTCAATGCGGGGCTTGTAATAATAGCCCTCCAGGTGCGCCGCCGTGACCAGGCGAATCAAGTTGGCATAGCCGGTTTCGTCGGCGGCCAGGAGGACCAGATGCGCCGCTATCGCCCGGGGTCCGTCCGTCTTGCGGTCCTTGCGACTGCCGGGCGCCTCGTACACTTCACAGCCGAGAATCGGCTTGATGCCCTTGGCGCGGGCGGCCTTGTAAAACTCCACCGTCCCGTACATGTTGCCGTGGTCGGTCATGGCTACGGCCGTCTGTCCGTGTTTCTGGATGGCCTCCATGAGCGGCTCGATCCGGCAGGCGCCGTCCAGCATGCTGTAGCTGGTATGCAAATGCAGGTGAACAAAAGGCACGGTCATGGCAAATCAGCAAAGATTTTTTACCGCGGATAACACGGATGGACACGGATATAAGCACGTAAAGTTTACCCCGCTCCGAGCGGGGCGTGCCGGAAGAAAGAATGGCCACACCAACAAAATTCCAAATTCCAAGTTTCAAATTCCAAGGAAATATAATCAATTAAAGCAAAAGCAAAAAACGGACAGAAAACCAGGATTTATTTTGTCTTTATTAGAATTTAACTGTTCCTTGGAATTTGGATTTTGGAACTTGGAATTTTGTCCGGGGCGCGTCGGTCAGCGCCCGATTTCCTTCAAGCTCAGGTTGTCCAGCAGAAATCTTACTTTCCCTTCCGGCATCCGGAAATACAAATTATAATTGTAGTTGGACTGCACCGTGCTGGGACACTTGAAGCGATAGGTCCGTTTCTGCCAGCCGACCGAGGGTGGAATCCTATCGAAGGCATATTGGGTTTCATATTGGCCGGCCACATCCTCGGTGGCCGGCTTGACCATTTCATGCGCCCATAAGGTCCATGTGACAGGCTTGCCTTCCACGATGGAGGCGAAGGATAACTCATATTTGTGCTTGAGCTTCAAGTTGAACGTGCAGTTCGGGGAAATAATCCGCCCCCCAACCACGTGCTCCACCGCCCGACTGTTGTTGATGGGCTGAATCCATGCCAGATGGTTCCGGGTAAAGCCCGGGTAATTGTTGACATAGCGGAAATACAGAAAATAGTTGCCGTCCACCGGCCGGATCGGCTGGCCGCCGGCCTTCAAGATCAATTCCTTTTCCACGCTGAACAGCAAGGCCGAATTGCAGTAG